>NZ_SZWJ01000012.1:0-79986 GCF_012184455.1 Caulobacter sp. SSI4214
CGAGACGACGGGGCCGACTGGAAGGGCGCGGCGCAGGCGGCCGCGGCCTCGGGCCGCACGACCTGGACGGGCTCGGTGGGCGACACCGGCCGGCTCTATGTCGCCACCGCCGCGACGCTGGACCACACCCGCGCCTTCGTGATCGCCAGCGGCGACGCCTCGCGCCTGGTGGCCCAACCCGACAAGGGCGATGGCGTCGCCCTCGCCCTGCCCGACGGCAAGCTGCTCGCCGGCCGGGGTCGCGCCGCCCAGGGCGCGAGCAATATCAAGGAGGCGTTCGCCATCTCGCCCGACGATGTCGCCGGCGGCCTGTCCGCCCTGCGCGGACAGGCTTCGGACGGCGCGGGCCTGGACGTGGCCGTTCGACCGATCGGCGAGGGCGCGCTGCTGGCCCTGGCCGCCGCGCCGGCGCATGGCGGCGCCAATCTGGATGAACAGGTGATCGAGGGCGTCTTCAGCCTGCTGGCCCCACTGGCCGCCGGCATCGCCCTGGCCTTGCTGCTGATGGTCCAGAGCCGCAAGGCCGAGGTCGCGCACCGGGAATTCGTCGACAGCGAGCAACGCTTCCGCCTGGCTGTGGAAGCCGCCCGCTGCGGCATCTGGGAATGGGATCTGAACGCCGACCAGGTTTATCTGTCGGATGTCACCGGCGTGATGTTCGGCTGGGGCGGCGGCGGCGTCGTCTCGGGCCAGGACCTGATCGACCGCATCTCGCTCGACCACCAGGAACGCGTCCGAAAGGCGCTGGCCAACGCGGCCACCTATGGGGCGTTCGACGTCTCGTTCCGCGTGCCCGCCGCCGAGCAGGGCGCCCGCTCGCTCTGGATCGACGCGCGGGGTCAGGGCTTCGGCAAGCCGGGCGCGGACGGACACAACCGCATCATTGGCGTCGCCCTGGACGTCACCGAGGAGCGCATCGCCCAGGCCCGCGCCCAGGCCGCCGAGAACCGTCTGCGCGACGCCATCGAAAGCGTGTCGGAAGCCTTCGTCCTGTGGGATCGGCAAGGCCGCCTGCTGATGTGCAACCGCAACTATCGCAGCGTCTTCTCGCTGGAGCCCAAGATCCTGAAGCCCGGCGCCGCCCGGGCCGAGGTCAACCGCTTCGCCGCCCTGGCCATCAAGCACGATTTCCCCGCGCCCGACGGTCAGCGGGGCGTGCGCGAGGCCGAGTTGATGGACGGCCGCTGGATCCAGATCAGCGAACGCCGCACGGCCGAGGGCGGTCTGGTGATGACCGCCGCCGACATCACCGCCATCAAGAACCAGGAAGAAGCCCGGCGCCTCAACGAGGAGCAATTGCAGAAGGCCGTCACCGGACTGGAACGCAGCCAGGAGCAGCTGGCCGAACTGGCCCGCAAGTACGAGACCGAGAAGGTCAAGGCCGAGAGCGCCAACAAGGCCAAGAGCGAGTTCCTGGCCAACATGTCCCACGAGCTGCGCACGCCGCTGAACGCCATCAACGGCTTCTCCGAGATCATGATGAACGAGATGTTCGGCCCGCTCGGCGACGCGCGCTACAAGGGCTACAGCCAGGACATCCACGCCTCGGGCCAGCACCTCCTGGCCCTGATCAACGACATTCTGGACATGTCGAAGATCGAGGCCGGCAAGATGAACCTCAGGTTCGAGCCGATGCATCTGGAGGACGTGGCCGAGGACGCCGTGCGCCTGGTCCGCAATCGCGCCGAGGCCGCGGGCTTGAAGCTGGTCGTCGACTTCCCGCCCCTGCCCGAGATCGAGGCCGATTACCGCGCCGTCAAGCAGGTGCTGCTGAACCTGCTGTCGAACGCCATCAAGTTCACGCCGCGCGCCGGCAGCGTCACCGTCCGCGCGGAGATGCGCCGCGACCCGTTCCGCGACACCGTCAAGGTGTCGGTCACCGACACCGGCATCGGCATCGCCAAGGAAGACCTCGCGCGCCTGGCCAGGCCGTTCGAGCAGGTCGAGAGCCAGTTCTCCAAGACCACCCAGGGCACGGGGCTGGGCCTGGCCTTGACCAAGTCGCTGATCACGCTGCACGACGGCGTGCTGGACATGCACTCGACCCCCGGCGAGGGCACCACGGTCAGCTTCACCCTACCTGTCCGCCAGAGCGAACAGAAGCCCGCGCGAGACTTCGTGGCGGCCTAAGCTGGCCCGCACGGAATATTACTTATACGTCATAGACTTAATTCGACGTCATGAAGCACTCGTAACGGGTGTCCGGCGCTGGCCCAGACTACACCTTCCTCAACGGATCGCCTGGAGCGCGTTAGGTTTAAGTGCGAGCGGTTAAGCCGCTCGAACGCGCTCTCAATATTGGACTCTAGAGCCTGTCTGCCCGCTTCAAATGACTCCCTTTGAAGCGGACAGGCTCTAAGGCGGTCAATCGAGAGAGGGACCTGATCATGAGCGCTATCGTCAATCGCATCGCCGCCATCGCCGCCCTGGCCCTGGCCGCAACGCCGATCGTCGGCCTGGCCAGCGCCCACGCCGCCGAGCCGGAACAGCCGGTGATCCGCATCCCGATCGGCGACTTGGACCTGTCGCGGCCGGCCGACGCGCGCGAATTCCAACGCCGAGCCGACCGCGCCGCCGTCCAGATGTGTTCAGAACGCGGGGTGCGGGGCCTGTCCTACCGCGCTTGCCTGATGGATTTCCGCGAGGACCTGCGCGCCGAGCTGAGCCCTCTCCAGGTCGCCGACCTGCGCGCCGCGCGCAAGGCCGAGCCGGCGGTCTTCGCCTGGCGCGACTTCTGAGCGCTACAGTCCCCGCCTCAGCCACGCCGCCACGGCCCAGGCATGGGCGTCGTGGCGCAGGGCGACCACCGCGTCGCGCGGGTCAAGCCAGACCAGCCGATGGTCGTCCTCGACCTTCAGGGCCGGCTTTTCGTCCAGAAGCTTGACGACATAGACGCCGCCGAAGTTCCGAACAGGCTGGCCGTCGGACTTCAGAAAGAGCTGGGAGACCGTCTCGATCAGGACGCCCGCCTCGACGACGAGCCCCGTCTCCTCGCCGAACTCTCGCGCGACGGCCTGCCGTTCGGTCTCGTCGCCGTCCACCGCCCCGCCCGGCAGGTCGAAGTAAGGCGCCTTTCCCGGCTTGGTCACCTCCGCCAGGGCGATCTTGCCCTCGGCGTTCTCGGCGACGCCGAACGCGGCGGGACGGTCCTTGTAGATCGCCCCCGCGAAGGGCGCGCCGAAAGCCAGCATTCCTAGTCCTTGCCGTAGAGGTCGAACCACGGATCGGCCTTGCCGGACTCAACGTCGGACACGCTGATCTCGGGCCGATAGCCGATCGTACCCTTGGCGCTGGCGGTCCAGGCGTCGACCACCAAATCGCGCAAGGCCGCGGCGCCGGCGGCGATCCGCTCCTGGGTGAACGCCCGCCCTTGCGGATCGTTCTCGTTGAGCTTGCCGGCCTTTTCCAGCTGGTACAGCGGCTCGACCTGCTTCCAGGTGGTGGTCAGATAGCCGACGACGCGGGTCTCGATCGAGCAGTCGCAGGCCTTGTAGGCCGGGACCAGGGCCTTGATCGCCTTCTCGTCGTCGACGGCCTTGGCCAGCGGTCCCTCGAACTGGAAGTGAATCTGGCGCGACTGGGTGTAGCCGTTGGGGTTGGGATAGTCGCCCCAGCCGTTGTAGTGCACGCTCATGTGCAGCGGCTGGCTGGCGTCGCCGACATAGTGGGCCCAGACGCCCAGATCGCGGATCAGCAGCTCCTGGCGGCGCTTCAGATCGGCCTTGTAGTAGGCCAGCTTCGTGGCGTCCTTCTCGGTCTTCACCACCGCGCTCAGGATCCGCCAGTAGGTGAAGTCCTTCACCAGCTGCTGGTAGCCGTCGATGATCGAATACGGCAGGTAGCCGGCCTTCCAGCTGTCGACGCCGACGGCTTGCAGCGCCTTCTCGTAGTCGGCGCGGGTGGGCGGCAGGGTCGCCACCGTGAAGGCGGGACCGCCGAACATCCGACCCTGGTCATCGATATCCAGGAAGTGGGCGGCGTCGCGATCGGTGTCGTGAAGCTTGCCCGAGCCCTTCCAGCGATCCGGCTCGCGAGCGTATTCGCCGATGGCCGCCACCGCGTCCGGCGTGCGCAGGAAGGCCGGCAGATCGGCCGGGAAACTCTCCGCGCCGACGACGCCGACGACGCGGTGGCCCGAGGCCCCCCAGGCGAAGGCCGAGGCGGCCGGCGCCGACAGGGCGGCGGCGAGAGCGAGCACTTTCAGGCTGGACGACAGTCGCAAGGGAGGAACTCCGAGGAATCAGATCATGCCGAGCGCGGTCTTGAGAGCCGCCCTCGCGCGTCACGCGGGTGTAAGGCGCCGGTGGCTTATCCGCCAGGGTCAGCCGCGCCCCGACCAGAACGGGGGTTTGTTGCAACGGTGTTTCCAGGCGGGTTCCGGCCAAAAAGCTTGCCGAACGGTAAAAATCGACGCTTCAAGGCTCCGCTTCAACAGGCTGAATCCACGCCGCTTTTTCGCTCGACGGGAGAAATCGTCCGGGAACGCATCGACTCCCAGGGTTGTCACAGGCCTGTGATCCGACTATCCAGACGGCCGCCCGACAGAATACGCCGATAAGAGGACCCCCTCGATGCGACGCAAGCTCGCCGGAATTTTGGCCACCGCGGTCATCTCCGCGTTCGCCCTTCCCGCTCTCGCCCATGCCGCCCCCGGCGAGGATTCCGCCGCCGCGCCGGCCGCCCGCCAGGACCCGCTGGGCGACCTGATCGCCTCGGCCCTGGGCGGAGGCCTGCCGGGCACCGTCGAGTGGAAGATGAGGGCCACCCTGTACCACGCCGGCGCGCGCGGCATCCGGGCCTTCGACTCGCTGGGCTGTAAGGTCGCGGCGATGCGCACGGTGGCCGTGGACCCCAAGGTCATTCCGCGCCGCACCGTGATCTTCATCAAGGAAACCGTCGGCCTCACCATGCCCGACGGCAGCAAGCACGACGGCTACTGGTACGCCTCCGACATCGGCGGCGCGGTCAAGGGCCAGACCCTGGACCTGTTCAGCGGCTTCGGCGCCGCCTCGATGCGCGCCCTGGGCGGCCTGGACCTTTCCAATCTGTCGGTGAGCAAGGTCGGCGAATTCAAGGGCTGCCCGCCGCAATAGGCGGCATCTTCGGTCTCTTGGACTGGAATTGATCCTCGAACTCGGCTTGGATCCCCGTCTCTGGGGATGAGCATTCGGGGACCATCATGCGCAATCTGTCCGTCAGCGTCCTGGCCTTGCTTTCGGCCATGGTTCTTTCAACCAGCGCTGCTCGGGCTGATGACCTCCCCCGATTGAAGGCCCGCGCCGCCGCCGTTTCGATCACCCGCGACGACTGGGGAATCGCCCACGTCCACGGCAAGACCGACGCCGACGCGGTGTTCGGCATGGCCTACGCCCAGGCCGAGGACGACTTCAACCGCGTCGAGACCAACTTCATGACCTCGCTGGGCCGCACGGCCGAGGCGGAGGGCGAGAGCGCGATCTGGGCCGACCTGCGCCAGAAGCTGTTCATCGATCCCGTGGTGCTGAAGGCCGACTACGCCAAGAGCCCGCCCTGGCTGAAGGCTTTGATGAACGCCTGGGCCGATGGCCTGAACTTCTATCTGGCGACGCACCCGGCCGTGAAGCCCAAGGTCATCACCCATTTCGAGCCCTGGATGGCGCTCAGCTTCTCGGAAGGCAGCATCGGCGGCGATATCGAGCGCGTGCCCCTGACCCAGCTGGAAGCCTTCTATGGCCGCCGCCAGCTGGCCATGACCGCCGACGAGAAGGGCCTGCTGTTCAAGGAGCCGAAGGGCTCGAACGGCATCGCCATCGCGCCGAAGCTGACCGCGACCGGCCACGCCATGTTGCTGATCAATCCGCACACCAGCTTCTTCTTCCGCTCGGAGCTGCAGATGTCCAGCGACCAGGGCCTGAACGCCTATGGCGCGGTGACCTGGGGCCAGTTCTTCATCTACCAGGGCTTCAACGCCAAGGCCGGCTGGATGCACACGTCCAGCGGCGTCGACTCGGTCGACGAGTTCGCCGAGACGATCGTCGAGAAGGACGGCCAGCGCTTCTACAAGTACGGGTCCGAGCTGCGCCCCCTCAAGAGCCAGACGATCACCGTCCCCTACCGCGCCGCCGACGGGTCGATGGCCGCCAAGACCTTCACCGTGTTCAAGACCCACCATGGCCCGATCGTGCGCGAGGACGGCGGCAAGTGGATCGCCTTCGCCTTGATGAACAAGCCGGTGGCGGCGCTGGAGCAGTCGTTCCTGCGAACCAAGGCCGTCGACTACGCCGGCTTCATGAAGGTGGCGCAGCTGAAGGCCAATTCGTCGAACAACACCCTGTTCGCCGACAGCAAGGGCGAGATCGCCTATCTGCACCCGCAGTTCATCCCGCTGCGCGACGACCGCTTCGACTACACCAAGCCGGTGGACGGCGCCGATCCCGCCACCGACTGGAAGGGCCTGACGCCTCTGGACAAGGCCCCGCATGTGCTGAACCCGCCGAACGGCTGGGTCTTCAACACCAACAACTGGCCCTATACGGCCGCCGGTCCCTACAGCCCCAAGCAGGCCGATTTCCCGAAGTACATGGATACGGTCGGCGAGACGCCGCGCGGCGTCCACGCCCAGCTGGTGCTGAAGGACGCCAAGAACCTCACCCTGGGCGGACTGATCGACAAGGCTTACGATCCGTACCTGACCGCCTTCGCTCGCCTGGTCCCGACGCTGGAAACGGCCTATGCCGCCACGCCCGATAGCGACCCGCTGAAAGCCAGGGTCGCCGAGCAGGTCGCCGCGTTGAAGGCCTGGGACCGCAAGTGGTCAGCCAAGTCGACCGAGACCTCGCTGGCGGTGTTCTGGGGCGAGGCGATGTGGGCCAAGGCCGCGCCCGCCGCCAAGGCCGCGGGGCTGAACACCTACGACTACATGGCCGATAAGCTGACGCCGGCCGACAAGCTGGCCGCCCTGGCCGAGGCCTCCGACCGCCTGACCGCCGACTTCGGATCGTGGAAGACGCCCTGGGGCCAGATCAACCGCTTCCAGCGCAACGACGGGTCGATCGTGCAGACCTTCGACGACAACAAGCCCAGCATCCCGGTGCCGTTCACCTCGGCCCAATGGGGCTCGCTGGCCTCGTTCGGGGCCAAGCGTTATCCGGGGACCAAGAAGTACTACGGGACGCTCGGCAACAGCTTCGTGGCGGTCGTGGAGTTCGGCGACAAGGTCCGCGCCCGCGCGGTCTCGGCCGGCGGCGAGAGCGGCGACCCGGCCTCTCCGCACTTCAACGACCAGGCCCTGCGCTACAGCCTGGGCAATCTGCGCGACGTCTATTTCTATCCGGAAGACGTAAAGGCCCACGCGGTAAAGACCTACCGGCCGGGGGAATGAATAGACTAGATGCTCCGCCGCATCGCGGCGGAGCCTTAACCCTAGATATCCCCGCCCACGTTCGGCGCGACGCCTGGGGCCCGCGCGACGTGGATGCCGCACTCGGTCTTTTCCTGCCCCGCCCAGCGTCCCGCGCGGCCGTCGTCGGAGGGCTGGGTGCACGGCCAGCAGCCGATCGACGCATAGCCCTGGGCGACCAGCGGGTGGGCCGGGAGGTCGTGCTCGGCGGCGTAGGCGTCCAGCTCGACCTTGGTCCAGTTGGCCAGCGGGTTGAACTTCACCTTGCCGTCCGCGACCTCGACCACCGGCAGGCTCAGGCGGTCGCCGCCGTGGAAGCGCTTGCGACCGGTGATCCAGCCGTCGAAGCCCGCGAGCGCCCGGTCCAGCGGCAGCACCTTGCGGATGTGGCAGCAGTCGTCGACGCTCGTGCGCCAAAGGTCCGCCTTCGGGTCCTGGATCGCCAGGTCCGCGAAGGCCGGGCGCAGGTCGCGCACGTCGCTGAGGCCCAGCCGGGCGGCGAGGGACTTGCGATAGTCCAGCGTCTGGCCAAACAGCATTCCGGTGTCGAGGAACAGGATCGGGATGCCGGGCGAAACCTGGGCCGCCAGGTGCAGCAGCACGGCCGACTCGGCCCCGAACGACGAGACCAGGGCGAGGCGCGCGCCGAACCGCTCGTGCGCCGCGCGCAGCACGGTCAGCGGGTGGGCCTCCCGCAGTTCGGCGTCCAGCCGCGCCGCGAGGCCGGCGGCGCTGCCCTCGATCTGGTCGTAGGCCATCAGGACGCCCTTTCCTCGAAGGCCGTCGGCCGGGCGTCGGCCCCGCGCTGATAGACGTGGCGGAAGCGGCTGGCCGCCTTCGTCCAGGCCTCGGGCGTCGCGCCGTCGGCAGGCTCGAACGCGTCGAAGCCGCAGCGGACCATAAAGCCGGCCTGCTCGCGCAGCACGTCGCCGACGGCGCGGATCTGGCCCTGATAGCCGAACCGCTCACGCAGCAGACGGGCCGAGGTATAGGCGCGGCCGTCGCGATATTTCGGAAAGGCCAGAGCCACCACCGCGATGCGCGGCAGGTCATAGGCCAGCCCCTCGACCTCCTCGTGCGACTCGACCCGCACGCCGACACGGCGGCTGTTCGAGCTGAGCAAGGCGTCGCCCTCGGTCTCGAAGCGCGCCAGGGACAGGATCACGTCGCCCGTTTCCGGGATGGCGTCCTCGTCGGCGATCTGGGCGAAGCCGTCCTCGGTCCAGCGGGCCTCGCCATCGACCAGTTCAATAAGCCTGGGCATAGACAGCCTCCTTGAAGGGCTCGAGGCCGACGCGGCGATAGGTGTCGAGGAAGCGCTCGCCGTCATCGCGGACGGACAGATAGGCCCCGACCAGTTGGTCGACCGCCGTGGCGACCTTGTCGGCCGGCAGGGCGGGGCCGAGGATCTTGCCGATCGAGGCGTCCTCCGCGCCCGAGCCGCCCAGCGACAGCTGATAGAATTCCTCGCCCTTCTTATCGACGCCCAGGATGCCGATGTGGGCGATGTGGTGGTGGCCGCAGGCGTTGATGCAGCCGCTGATCTTGATCTTCAGCTCCCCGATCGCCTCGGCGCGATCGGCGTCGGCGAACTGGCGGGCGATGTCCTGGGCGATCGGGATGGCGCGGGCGTTGGCCAGGGCGCAGTAGTCCAGGCCGGGGCAGGCGATGATGTCGCTGATCAGATCGATGTTCGGCGTGGCCAGCCGCGCCGACTGAAGGGTCGCGAAGACCGTCGGCAGGTCGTCCAGCTTCACGTGCGGCAGGACCAGGTTCTGAACGTGGGTCACGCGCAGGTCCGACAGGCTATAGCGCTCGGCCAGATCCGCCACGACCTCCAACTGGTCGGCCGAAGCGTCGCCGGGCGTCTGGTCGGCGGCCTTTAGCGAGACCTCGACGATCGCATAGCCCGGCTGCTTGTGGGGCCGGATATTGTTGCGGACGAAGCGGGCGAAGGCCGGATCGTTGGCCTTGGCCGTCTCGAAGGCTTCCGAGCGAGCCGGCAGAGTCTCGAAGGGCGTCTTGGCGAAGGCGGCGCGGATGCGGGCCAGTTCGGCGGCCGGCAGGTCGGCGCGGGCGGCGTCGATCTTGGCCCACTCCTCCTCGACCTGGCGCGAGAATTCCTCGGCGCCGAGGGCGGCGACCAGGATCTTGATCCGGGCCTTGTATATATTGTCGCGGCGGCCATGGCGATTGTAGACGCGCAGGACCGCTTCCAGATAGCTGAGCAGCCGGTCGGTCGGCAGGAACTGCTTGATGGTCGGGCCGACATAGGGCGTGCGCCCCTGCCCGCCGCCGACGATCACCTCGAAGCCCAGTTGGCCGTCGCGGCCCTGGCGCAGCATCAGGCCGATATCATGCACCTTGGCCGCCGTGCGGTCCTTGGCCGAGGCGGTGATGGCGATCTTGAACTTGCGCGGCAGGAACGAGAATTCCGGGTGCAGGGTCGACCACTGGCGGATGACCTCGGCCCAGACGCGCGGGTCGTCAACCTCTTCCGACGTCGCGCCCGCATAGGGATCCGAGGTGGTGTTGCGGATGCAGTTGCCGCTGGTCTGGATGGCGTGCAGGTCCACCTCGGCCAGCTGGTCCAGGATGTCCGGCGCGTCCTTCAGCTTGATCCAGTTGAACTGGATGTTCTGGCGCGTGGTGAAGTGGCCATAGCCCTTGTCGTAGTCGCGGGCGATCCGCGCCAGCCGCCGGGCCTGGGTCGGGTTCAGCGAGCCATACGGGATGGCCACCCGCAGCATGTAGGCGTGCAGTTGCAGGTAGAGGCCGTTCATCAGGCGCAGCGGCTTGAACTGGTCCTCGGTCAGCTCGCCAGCGAGGCGGCGAGCGACCTGGCCTCGGAACTCGGCCGAACGGTCGGCCAGGAATTCCTTGTCGATGAGATCGTACTGGTACATGCCGCCCTACTTCCTGCGGATCAGGTCGACGCGGCCGGTCGAGCGGGCCGCGCCCGATGCGTGGCGCAGGGCCTCGACGACGTCGCCGCCCTCGGCCTGCTTGCCGTGCGTGGGTTCGTTGGTCGGGCCCAGAGCCCGGATGCGCTCGCGATAGCTGAGCGGGGCCCAGCGGCCGTCGGACGGCACGAGATCGATCGGATAGACGTCGACCACGACGGTCGGCTGGCCCTTGCCCGTAGCGACAGCGGCCTCGAGGTCGGCGGCGTCGTGATCGTCGAACAGCTGAGCGTCGCCGAAGCGGTCGACCCATTGGCCGGACTTCCAGAACACGACCTCGCCGTCGAGTAGGCGGTTGGCGGTGATCGCTTTCATTTGAACTCTCCTCCCCTGCGAAGCGGCGGAGGTGTCAGCTCGCCCCCGGGCGAGATGACGGAGGGGGCGCGCTCGGCGGCTAGCGCCCCCTCCACCGCTTCGCGGTCCCCCTCCCCCGTCAACAGGGGAGGAGATTGAACTTCAGCCATGGCCATGGCCTCGCCGACCATCAGCAGCGCGGGGCCTTTCACGTTCTGGGCGGCCTGCGCCAGGCCGGACAGCGTGGTCGGGATCCGGCGCTCGTCGGCGCGGCTGGCGTTCTCGACGATCAGCGCCGGGGTCGATCCCGCGCGGCCGGCGGCCATCAGGCGCTCGGCGATCAGGCCAGCCGTCGAGACGCCCATATAGACGACAACCGTCTGGTTTGGCCGGGCCAGGGCGCCCCAGTCCAGATCCGGCTCGCCGTGAGCGGCATGGCCCGTGACAAAGGTGACGGCCTGGGCGCTGCCGCGATGGGTCAGCGGCGCGCCGGCGCTGGCGCTGGCGGCCAGGGCGGCGGTGACGCCGGGAACCACATGGCACTCGACCCCGGCCTCGCGGCAGGCGGCCAGCTCCTCGCCGCCCCGGCCGAACAGGAACGGGTCGCCGCCCTTCAGGCGCACCACGTTCAGACCGTCCAGGGCCAGGGCCACGATCAGCTGGTTGATCCCGTCCTGCGGCAGGGTGTGGCGCGACTTGCGCTTGGCCACGTTGATGCGCCGGGCGCGGCTGGGCGCGAGGTCCAGAATCTCGTCCGAGACCAGGCCGTCATGCACGACGACATCGGCGCCGCGCAGGGCGTTGAAGGCCCGGAAGGTCAGCAAGTCCGGATCGCCCGGCCCCGCGCCGACCAGCCACACCGCGCCAAGCCCGCGGTTGGCGCGCGTCCCGTCCACCACGACGAGGCCAGGCTTGGCGTTCGCGACGTTTCGGATCGGCGAGCGGGCCATGCGGTTTAGAACCTCTATCAACGCGGTCGGAATAAACCCGTGAAACGCAAGGCGGGGTCGCCCCTGAAGACGACCCCGCTCAGCACGCCGACGAAAAGGGCCTATCCGTCAGCGAGCGCTTGCAAACTCGGCGCGAAGGGGCCAATTCGCAAACAAGGACTTCTGCCGGGGCGTTCAGTAAAACTATGGAAAGACCCAACGAGCGCCGTCGCCTGCCGCCGCTGAACGCCCTGCGCGCGTTCGAGGCCGCCGCGCGGCATCTGAACTTCAGCCGCGCCGCCGACGAGTTGTCGGTGACGCCGGGCGCCGTCAGCCAGCAGATCCAGAATCTGGAAGACTATGTCGGGGCGGCCCTGTTCAAGCGCACGCCCAAGGGCCTGCTGTTGACCGACGCGGCCCAGACCGCCCTGCCCGCCCTGCGCGAGGCTTTCGACCGTCTGGCCGAGGCCGCCAGCCTGCTCACCGCCGCCGTGGACGGTCGTCGCCTGACCCTGACCGCCGCGCCATCGTTCGCCGCCAAGTGGCTGGTGCCGCGCCTGGGCAAGTTCGAACAGGCCCATCCGCAGGTCGATGTCTGGCTGTCGGCCGGCATGGAGGTCGTCGACTTCGCCACCGGCGAGGTCGACATGGCCATCCGCTATGGTTCGGGCCGCTATCCGGGCCTGGAGGTCATCCGCCTGCTGCAGGAGACCGTCGTCCCGGTCGCCAGCCCCGAATTGCTGGAGCAGAACGCCCTCGAACGCCCCGAGGACCTGGCCCACCACATCCTGCTGCACGACGGCTCGCCCGACGCCGACGACAGCTGCCCCGACTGGGCGATGTGGCTGGCCGCGCGCGGGATCAAGGGCGTCGACGGCGCGCGGGGACCGCGCTTCAACCAGTCCAGTCTCGTGATCGAGGCCGCCGCCAACGGCCGCGGGATCGCCTTGGCCAAGCGCACCCTGGCCCAGGCCGACCTCGACGCGGGACGCCTGGTCATTCCGTTCGAAGCCTCCACCGCCGTCGACTTCGCCTATTATGTCGTTCACCCGAAGGCCAAGGGCCGCCTGCCTCAGGTCAAGGCCTTCGTGAACTGGCTGCGGGCCGAGGCCGAGGCCCACGAGGCGGCGCTGCGGACCCTGGACAACGGCGCCGGAATTTAGGGGTCGGAGCACTGGTTTCCGTCATGGGAACCGGCTTAAAGGAGCCCATGAAAATCACGACTCTCAATGTCGACGAGCACCTGGCTCCCGCCGACTGCCGAACCATGGCCGATGTGCGCCAGGGCGTGGACGCCCTGGACCGGGCCCTGGTCCAGCTCCTGACCGAGCGTCAGGGCTTCATGGACGCCGCCGCCCGCATCAAGGCCGACCGCTCCAAGGTCTTCGACCGCGCGCGGATCGAGGACGTGGTCGACAAGGTCAAGGCCGCCGCCCGCGCGTCGGGACTGTCGGAAGCGATCGCCGAACCGGTCTGGCGCACGCTGATCGACCGCTGCATCGCCTACGAATACGACAGCTGGGACAAGACGAAGGGCTGAGGCGAAGGCGCGTCCCGCGGCGCCCCCAGCTTGTCGCGCATTCCCAAACTCAACCTTAGTTTGAATGACATGTTTCGCGCCGGGCGGTCATGTCGGAACGGAAATCTGGTCTTACCATTCGTCAGACAAATGTGACGGAAGGCCCGGACCACTCCGCGCGCCTAGCCCGTCATGACCACCTATTTCGCCCCCAATAGGCCAGCCGATGGCCTTTGAGAGCGCGGCAGACTGGATGATCGCCAATGTGAGCCCAAGATGGCCTTACCAGGTGGTCGCCACGCGGTGAAAACTGGCATTACCAATTTCTTGACAACCGCCCTAACCGGTCGGATAAATCCTCTCAAGGGCGCCAAGTCAGTGCGCCGGGGGAGGATTCCGATGAACCATGCACGCAACCGTTTCGCTCTTCGCACGGCGCTGATGGCGTCCTGCGCGGCCCTGTCGCTGGGCGCATCCGCCCAGGCCCAGACGACGGCGCCGACCGGCGCCGAGCAAAAGGCCGAACCCTCCACGGTCGACGCCGTGGTGGTAACCGGTTTCCGCCAAGCCTACGCCAACGCCATCTCGACCAAGCGCGAGACCCTGGAAATCTCGGACGGCATCTCGTCCGACGGCCTGGGCCGCTTTCCCGACCTGAACGTCGGCGAAGCCATCCAGCGCATCCCGGGCATCCAGATCAATCGCGAGGCCGACAGCCGCAACGCCACGATCAGCCTGCGCGGCCTGCCGGGCTCGTTCGCGCGCACGACGCTGAACGGCGGTGCGTTCGCCGACCCCATCCTGAACGGCTCGACCCCGCTCGGCGCCTTCAACTCGGACATCTTCACGTCGATCAACGTCATCAAGTCGCCGATGTCCAACGATCTGGCCGGCGGGCTCTCGGGCAATATCGACCTGCGCATCGCCCCGGCCCTGCAGCGCAAGGACGGCGGCTTCGCCAAGGCCTCCTATGAGTATGACGACCTCGGCAAGCTGGGCAGCCCGCTGGCCTCGATGGGCTATAACAAGCACATCACCGACGACTTCGCGGTGTTCGGCGTCGTCGGCTGGAAGGACGAGAAGTTCCGCCGCGATTCCATCACCGTGAACTCCTGGGGCAACAAGCTGGGCTCGATTCAGCTAGGCAACCAGAAAGTCCCTGGCCAGAACCCCGACTATGACGCGCTGGTCGCCCAGTATCCGGGCGGCGTCTACTATCCCAGCCAGACCCGGCAGCTGGTGAAATACAACCGCGGGACCACCGTATCAGCCGCGACCGGCTTCGAATGGCGGATCAACGACAACTGGAAAGTCGGCGCCAATGGGTTCCTCACCAAGCGGAACCTGAAGGACGCCACCAACAACATTCTTTATATCGACGCCGGGCCGGGCAATGGGACCAACACGGCTCTGACCGCGACCTCGGCCGTCGCGCATATCACCAAGGTCGGCACGCCCTATATCGTGCATACCCCGAACGGCGACCGCGCCTACGTCAACAGCTTCTCGGCCGAGAACATCAATACGTTCGACTCGGTCCGCTCCGAACCGGCCGACAACCAGACCTGGGCCATCAACCCGACGATCGAGTTCAAGAACGACGCCTGGAAGGCCACGGCCAACTTCACGGTGTCCAAGGCCAAGGCCCAAGCCAACCAGATCGAACTGGACATCGTCGAAAATCCCTACCGGAACCTCGGTCCGGCCGGGCTCAACGGCATCACCACCTCGGTGGCCCTGAACGGCACGGATCTGTCGAACTACACCGCCGTTCTGAACACCCCGCACGCCACCCACCTGCCGACCGGCGGCTTCGTGATCCCGTCCACGGCGACCGCCGCCACCCAGGCCGGCGCGGTGATGCCGGGCCAGGCTGCCACCGTCGCCGGCGACAAGTTCGGCGTCACCGGCACGAGCGGCAACGCCGACAACGTGCTGAACGCGGCCCAATTCGACTTGGAGCGCTCGATCAACACCGCGTTCATCACCTCGGTGCAGATCGGCGCCCGCGCGGAGCACAATAAATACACCTCGACCGGTTCGCGAAACACCGCGCTGGGCGCCCAGACCCAGAACATCACGCCGGACATGGCCATGCCGCTGGGCTACGCCCGGGACTTCTTCGGCGGTCAGGCCGCCGGCGCGACGTCCAACTGGATGAACGTCGACATCAACCGGATCCTGAAGGCCATCACGCCGGTCAACACCAACCTGCGGACGACGACCAATCCGAACGGCCTGCCCGACCAGTTCCTGCTCGGCGCGCCGGGCGTGTTCCTGACCCCTTACGGCGTGGTCAACAACTACACGGACGGCAACTACTGGAACAACAACTTCAGCAATCAGAACGACGTGCTGTCGCTGTACGGCTCGGCGAAGTTCAAGACCGATCTGCTGTCGATCCCGGTCCGCGGCAGCGTCGGCGCGCGCTACGAGTCGACCAAGAACAAGATCGTCGCTCTGAACTGCGTGAACTGCGCCAGCACGCTCGCCGCCATCGCCGGCCCGATCAACCACGCGCTGAGCACCGCGACGACCAAGAACGACTACCACTACTGGCTGCCGTCGGCGATCGTCGTGGCCGACCTGCGCGACGACCTGGTTCTGCGCGCCGCCGCCTACCGCACCTATGTTCGTCCGCAGCCGCGCGACAACGCCCCGACCAGCTTCGTGCAGGTGCCGACCGACGTGAACCCGCCGACCGATCCGGTCTATACGGTCACGCTGGGCGCCACCAATCTCAAGCCCTACACCGCCGACTCCTACGATCTGTCGCTGGAATGGTACAATCGTCCCGGCGGGATGATCTCGCTGGCCGCCTATCGCAAGAAGATCGACGGCTATATCGGCCCGATCACCGATCAGTCGGCGCTCTGCCCCGCCAACGGCAAGCTTCCCGGCATCGATGTCGACCTGGGCACGCTGACCATCGACAATTCGGGCGGCACGCCGAAGTGCGTCAGCTCCAAGCAGTTCATCGGCGCGGGCGGCGTGCTTAAGAACGCTCAGGTCAATGTCAGCGGCAAGACCAACCAATCGCCGATGACCGTGACCGGCGTCGAGTTCAACGTTCAGCAGAACTTCGACTTCCTGCCGGGCTTCTGGAAGAATTTCGGCGGCGCGTTCAACTATTCGTATACGAAGATCGAGGGCAAGGACACGGCGGGTAACGCCATCACCCTGCCCAGCGTGTCCAAGAACAACATCAACCTCATCGGCTACTACGAGGCCAAATGGGGCGGTGTCCGCCTGGTCTATAACTGGCGCGACAAGTACGACCTGGCCGCCGGAAACTCGTTCGTCGGCGACGCCCGCACCGTCAAGGCGCGCAGCCAGTTGGACGCCTCGGCCTCATACAAGATCACCGAAAGCCTGACGGTCTCGGTCGACGCGTTCAACCTGACCGACGCCACCCGGTCCGAATACGAGAACGACCCCATGCTGCCGCGCCGCATCGACTATGACGGCCGGACCTACCAGGTCACGATGCGCGCCACCTTCTAGACCCCAACATACCGACCTCCCCTGCCAAGGGCCGGAGCAAGCGCTTCGGCCCTTCTTTTTCCGGGCAGCGGCCTTAACCTTGTTTGATCAGACACACTTAAGGCCGGGCGGCCAGAGTGCGGGCAGCCCCCAAAGGACGCCGCCGTGCAGCTCTCCGCCGCCAGTCCAGTGACCCGCTATGTCCCGGCGCCGGCCGGCGCCGCGAGCGATGCTTCGGCCAAAATCGCCGACCTGACCGCGCTGGCGGCGGCCCAGACCAACCAGAAGATGGCCGCGGCCGCAGGCGCGGCGCTCGGCCAGGCCACCAGCGATCTGGCCGGCGCGCTGGTCGACATCTCGGCCTGACGCCAGCCTATCCCTTCAGCGACCTCAGGGCCTGCTCGTGGGTGTAGGCGGCGATATCCATCAGCGCGGCGTCCAGGGCCGTCCTGACCGTCTCCAGCCCCTCCTCGCCGGCCTCGCAGCGTTCGCAGACCTCTCCCAAAGCGAAGGCCCCGACGCCCCGCGCGGCGCCCTTGACCGTGTGCACGGCGTCCCTCCAGCCGGGATGGCTCGGATCCAGCATCGGGGCCCACAGCGCGGCCTGTTCGCGGAACAGCGCCAGCACCTCGTCGACCAGGGCTGAATCCCCAGCCGCGAACCCTTCCAGATAGCCAAAATCCACGGCCCCGCTGATATCTCGTCTCGCCATGAAAAAAGCTCTTGCGCTCCCAAAATCATTGCGTATGTTCCGCGCCTCGCCGCCGGGGCTCGCAAGTGCTTCGGAAACGCGAATGGGTGTATAGCTCAGTTGGTAGAGCAGCTGACTCTTAATCAGCGGGTCCAAGGTTCGAATCCTTGTACACCCACCATTCTCCGCTTTTTTCAATGATCTAGCGATCAGCCCTCCGGGGCTCCGGTCGTGGCGGGCGCGCGTGAAAACGCGCTAGATCGGCGGGAAACGTCGGCTCCGAACGCGCGCGAGATGGTTCGGATACGGAGCTTTCGTCCGGGCCGTCGCGCCGAGTCCCACGAGCCGGAGCGCCCAGGCGGGGACTTGTGGGCGTCGCGTGGTCGTCAGTATACGCGATCCCTCAACCACATGGATCCGCGATGACCGCGCGACTGGAAGCCGACATCCTTCAGGTTCTGCGCGCGGCGATGGCGTTGGTTTCAGCCGATGGCCTGAGCGCCCTGACCTTGCGCCCCCTGGCGGAACGGCTGGGCACGACGGTCTCGATCCTGTCCTACAAATTTGGCCGCAAGGACGATCTGGTCGCCGCGATCATCGACGCGGCGCGCGAAGAGGACAGCGCCTTTCTGGATCTCTGGCTCGCGCGGATACGCGCCGTGAGGTCAATGACCCCCGCGATCATGGCGGAGTTCGCCGACTCGATCCTGGACGACATGGCGCGCGGACACGCCATTCGCGGCCAATTCTACTGCGAGCTGTTGCAAGGCGCGGCGTCGCGCCCGGAGATCGCGGCGCCGCTTGGCCTTTGGCGCGCCCAGCGCCTGGCGTTCTGGCGCGCGGCGACCGAGCGCCTTGAGCGCCCCGACCTGGCCGAAACCCTTCATGCTTATAGCGCCGACGAGGTTGTCCATGGACTCGCCCTCGGCGACCAGGCGGCCTACCGCTGGCTTCGACGCCTGGGCCTGAAGCGGCTTTGCGGCGGCCTGGTCGCCGCCGAGGGCGACACCGACGGCGAACTGTTCACCGTCTTCCACGCGGCCCTGGGCGATCTGCTGATGACGCCGGACGGGCGCTATCAAGCCGCGCCGATGAGCGAATGGCAGGCTCGGATCGCCGGGCACATCTCGGCGCTGATCATCGACGAGGGCGCCGACGCGGTGACCCACCGAGCCGTCGCCAAGCGCGCTGGCGTCGCCAGCTCGACCCTGGCCTATCACTTCCCGCGCCAGGATGACCTGCTGCGATCGGGCCTGGACGACGTCATCATCAGGCTTCAGGGCCATGTGGACCGCCCAGCCTCTCCAGTCTCGACGTCCGAGCCCAACCGCAGCCGCGAAGAGATCGCCCGCGCGACCTTCGCCGTCGCCCTGGCCGCCACGCGGAACGCCAGCCTCAGGGGCATCGCCGCCGACATGCGCCGACGGCGCGGCGAGAACCTTTATGTCTATCTGAAGCGCGAGGGCGGCGGCGCCACGCCCTTCGACCTGCTGAGCGCCCAGGTGATGTCGATCACCAGCATCGGGCAACTGATGCTGACAGCGGGCGAGGTCGGCGGCGCCGGAGCGGACTTCGAACTGATCGGCCGGATGCGGACGGCCGCCCTGGCGGCAGGTCCGAAACCTCCGCGCGAATATCGCACAACTGTATAATCCGCACCAAGAAGGCCGCCCACAATCGGCCGACGCTTTTCGCACAACTGTCGCAAGCGCGTCATGGACGGGTGCTAATCGCCCCAACCATTCAATGGTTCGGGGACGCACCGCAATGATTTCGACGCACAACCTTCGTTTCGGGCTTTCCTTGCTGGCGAGCGCCAGCCTCGCGCCATTCGCACAAGCGTATGCCGAGGCCGCGCCAGCCGCGGCGACGCAGGGCGTCGAGCTGGAGGCCGTCGTGGTCACCGCCCAGCGGCGCAGCGAGAACCTGCAGCAGGTGCCGGTCGCCATAACCTCGGTCAGCGGCAAGGCGCTGGAGGCGTCCAACTTCCAGGCGGTCACCGACCTTCAGTACGTGGTCCCGGGGGTGCAGTTCGATCCAACCAATGGCGCGGCCTTCCAGATCCGCGGCGTGGGCAGCACCTCGTTCGACTTCTCGAACGAAAAGTCCGTCAGCCTGGTCGTCGACGACGTGGTCATGGACGGTCAGCGCGACAACGGCATGACCGGCCTTTCTGACATCCAGCAGGTCGATGTGCTGATGGGGCCGCAGGGCACGCTGTTCGGCAAGAACGCCACCTCGGGCGTGATCTCGATCGCCACGGCCAAGCCGGTCTTGAGCCAGTGGGCCGTCAAGGCCAGCGCCAGCTATGGCGAGCGCGAGGACCGCAACGCCAACCTGATCGTCAACGCGCCCTTGGGCGACAAGTTCGCCCTGCGGGTCGCGGCCTTCACCCAAGGCCAGGAAGGTCACGGGCGCTATACGACGCTCAATCAGAACCTGAACACCTTCAAGGAGCATGGCTACCGGGCCAAGCTGCTGTTCAAGCCGTTCGAGGGCCTGGAGGCGATCTATACTCACGACGACGAGTATCACTGGGACAACAGCATCCGCACCGCCGTCGCGGTCGCCTCGCCGGCCGTCAACGCGCTGCAGATCGCAAATGGCGTGACCCAAGGCCCGGAGAACGGCGACGACGCCGACTCGTCGATGGGCATGATCCGCACGAAGACCCAAGGGGACTCGCTGCGGGTCCAGTATCAGGTCGGGCGCGACACCCTGACCTCGATCACCGCCTATCGTAAGACGACCTACGACAACGACACCCCGGCCGACCTCGTGCCGGCGACCCAGTTCGCCTACATCCCCTATAACAGCGGCCGGCTGAACACCTCCAAGGTCAGCCAGGAGCTGCGCTGGGCCTCGCCGACCGGCGGCTTTGTCGAATATCTGGCCGGGCTGTTCTACAATCGGCTGCTGGCCGAGCAGACCCAGCTGCAATGGGCCACCCTGGGCGCCCCGATCGTCTCGCCGACCGGCGTCAGGCTGACCAACTTCTACGCCCTGACCGGCGCGATCGGCGCGGCGGGCAACGCCTCGCTGTTCAAAGCCCAGAACACCACAGGCGCCGTGTTCGGACAGCTCAAGTTCAACCTGACGCCCAAGGCCAGCCTGGCGATCAGCGGCCGCTACACCAGCGACCACAACGGCCAGTCCCTGAACTACGTGTGGATCGATCCGCGCCCGATCACCGGGGTCAACGCGACCTTCACCGCGACCAGCGCCCAGCCCTATCAGAACCGCGGCCGGGTCAAGGACCACAATTTCTCGTACCGGATCGCGGGCCAGTATCAGCTTTCCGACCACGCCATGGCCTATGCGACCTACTCCACCGGCTACAAGCCCGGCGGCGTGGCCTTCGTCGGCAACAAGTACGCGCCGTTCGCCGACGAGACCGTCAAGAGCCTGGAAGCGGGCGTCAAATCCGAGCTGTTCGATCGCCGCGTGCGCCTGAACGTCGACGTCTTCAACTCCGAGTTCACCGACTTCCAGGCGACGATCCTGACCAACATCCCGGGCAACGTCCTGCAGCAGCTGGTGATCGGCAACGCTGGCGGCCTGAAAAGCTCGGGCGCGGAAGCCAACGTCGCCTGGCGGGTCAACGAGGCGCTCAGCCTGACCGGCGCGGTGACCTATGCCGACGCCCACTTCACCGACTATGTCTACAACGCCACCACCAACTACACCGGCACGCGCCTGACCAACGCGCCGCGCCTGTCCGCCCATCTGGGCGCCGAGTACGAACGCACCGTCGGGACGATGCGCGTCAGGGCCAATCTCGACTACGCCTATCGCAGCAAGAGCTGGACCGTGGTTGGTCAGCCCGCCTATTCGGAGGTCCCGGCCTACGGCCTGGCCAACGGGCGGATCAGCCTGTCGCCGGAGAACAGCCAGATCGAGTTCGGCCTCTACGGCCGCAATCTGTTCAACAAGTATTACTCGACCGGCTACCAGCAATACGGCGCGCTGGGCCTGCTGCACTACACGGCCCGCGACGCCTACCGGACCGTCGGCGTGTTCGCCAAGTACGCCTACTAGATCCCCTCGACTTCAGACCGCCCGGAGCGATCCGGGCGGCCTTTTTCTTTCCGAAGGTTCCCCATGCCCCGCTTCTCCGCGCGCCTCTGCGCCGCGCTCCTCGCCACCGCCACGCCGGTGATGGCCCAGGAGAGCCCCGCCCTTTCGCCCGATCTCAAGCTGAACGAGATCCAGGTGCTGGGCACCCACAACAGCTACGCCATGCCGGTCGACAAGCGGCTGCTGGCCATCGTCGACCCGATCCTCGGCCGCATGATGAGCGACATCGGGACCCGTATGCCGGCTTCGATGGCGGCGCTGTTCAAGGAAGAGCACCCCAACGACGTCAAGATGAGCGAAGGGCTCAGCTATGAGCATCCGGACCTGAAGACGCAGCTCGACGAGGGGATGCGCAGCCTGGAGATCGACGTCAATCCCGATCCCAAGGGCGGCAACTTCCTCGACCCCGCCGGCTATCGCGTGCTGCGCGAGAAGGGCGTGACCGATCTGCTGCCCTTCGACAAGACGGGCCTGGACGCGCCCGGCTACAAGGTGCTGCACATGCCGGACATCGACTTCCGCAGCCACTGCCCGACGTTCAAGCTGTGCCTGACCCAGGTGCGCGAATGGTCCGACGCCCACCCCGGCCACATTCCTCTGTTCCTGGTCGTCGAGGCCAAGGTCTCGGACATTCCGATCTTCCCCAACCCGACCCACACTGTGCCGTTCACCCCGGCGCTGTTCGACGACCTGGACCAGGAGATCGTCTCGGTGCTGGGACGCGAGCGCCTGATCACGCCAGACGACGTGCGCGGCGCGCACGCGACGCTGAACGAAGCGATCCGGGCCGGCGCCTGGCCGACGCTGAAATCGGCGCGCGGCAAGATCGTGATCCTGATGATCACCGCCACCGGCGAAGCCGCCACGCGAGGCTATCTGGAAGGCCACCCGTCGCTGAAGGGGCGCATGGCGTTCGTGCGCGCCGAGCCCGGCCAGGACCACGCCGCCTTCCTGATGTTCGACAACGCCCTGGTGCGCGCGGACGACATCAAGACCTACGTCCGCCAGGGCTATATCGTGCGCACGCGCTCGGACATCGAGACCTACGAAGCCAAGATCAACGACATGACCCGCGCCAACGCCGCCTTCGCCAGCGGCGCCCAGGTGGTGTCGACCGACTTCGAACATCCGGGCAACGCCTATGGCACGCCGTATGTGGTGAAACTGCCGGGCGGCGGCGTCGCGCGGCGCAATCCCGTGCTGGGCGCGCGATAGCCCCGCAACCAGCGGCTTCAAGCCCAAGCCCGGCGTCGGATCGCGACGTCGGGCTTTTGGCGTTCTTCGGCGTCCCGGAACCTTGGCCACGCGCCTTTCCGCCGCGAGTCCGACACTTTCCCCTATCGAAGCGGAGCCATATCGAGGCTAGATCATTTCAGCACTGAAAACCGGCGCACATGTTCGACTCTTACGGCTCGCTGGCTGTCCTCCGACGACAGCGACCCTGGGTTGGCGAGTCGCCGTCCCGAACGAACACGCCGCGCGCGTCGCGGCCGGACCGAAGGCTGATGATGATCGACTCCACGCCCCCCGCCTCGCGCACCTCGCCGCGCCGCCGGACGCGGATTATCGGCGGTGTCATCGCCGTCGCCGTCCTGGCCGGCGTCGGCGGTCTGTCCTGGGTTCTGCTGCATAACGCCAAGGATAGCGGCGGCCCGGGAGGCCCGGGTGGCTTCGGCGGCGGTCGTCGCGGCGGTCCGGCGAGCACGGTGGCGGTGGCCGCCGCGACCAGCACGGACCTGCCCATCATCATCGACGCCCTGGGCGCGGTGAAGCCGGCCGCGACCGTCACGGTGCGTCCGCAGGTCTCCGGCGTGATCACCGAGGTGCTGTTCCGCGAAGGCCAGATCGTCAAGCGCGGCCAGCCCTTGGTGCAAATCGATCCCCGCCCGTTCAAGATGGCCCTGCTGCAAGCGCAGGGGAACCTGACTCGGGACGAGGCCCAGCTGGCCAGCGCCAAGCTGACCCTGTCGCGCTACCAGACCCTGCTGAGCCAGGACTCGATCGCCCGCCAGGAGGTCGACACCCAGGCCGCGACGGTCAAGCAGCTGGAAGGTACGGTCATGACCGACCGCGCCGCCGTCGGCACGGCCCAGATCAATCTCGGCTACACCCGCATCGTCGCCCCGGTCGCCGGTCGCGTGGGCCTGCGGGTCACCGATGTCGGCAACTATATCGGCGCGGGTGACACGAACGGCGTGGCGGTCGTCACCACCCTCTCGCCGATCGATGTGGAGTTCACGGTCCCGCAGGACGACGTGCCGCGCATCGCCGCTCGCCAGGGCCGCGCCAACGTGCCCGTGGCCGCGCTCGACCGCACCCGCACCCAGACCCTGGACACCGGCGCCTTCTCGACCCTGGACAACGTGGTCGACGCCGGCACCGGCACGGTCAAGGCCAAGGCCCGCTTCCCGAACGCCAGCGGCGCCCTGTTCCCGAGCCAATTCGTCAATGTCCGCATGACGCTGGACACTATCAAGGGCGCGATCGTCGTGCCGGCCACGGCCGTGCGCCAGAGCGCGAACGGCCCCTTCGTGTGGCTGCTGAACGACGACCACACCGTCTCCAAGACCCCGGTCAAGACCGGCCAGGCCACCGGCGTTCAGGTGCAGATCACCGACGGCCTGAAGGTCGGCGACAAGGTCATCACCGAGGGCGGCGACCGCCTGCGCGATGGAAGCCGCGTCCAACTGCCAGGCGACAAGCCCCAAGGTCCCGGCCAGTGGGGCGGCAAGGGCGGCGGCAAGGGCGGACATCGCCAGCACGGCCAAGGCCACGGTCAGGGTGCTCAGGGACAGGGCGGTCAGGGACAGGCCGACGGCCAAGGCCAGGGCGGCGGTGAGAACCGTCGCCACCGCCAGCCGCAGCCCCAGGGCTAAGCGGACCCCGCAGCGATGAACCCCTCGCGCCCCTTTATCGAGCGGCCGGTCGCCACGGCCCTGTTCATGGTCGCCATCGTCCTGGCGGGCCTGGTCGGCTTCCGGCTGCTGCCGCTGTCGGCCCTGCCGCAGGTCGACTACCCCACGATCCAGGTCCAGACCCTCTATCCGGGCGCCAGCCCCGAGGTGATGAGCCAGACCGTCACCGCCCCGCTGGAGCGCCAGCTGGGCGAGATGGCGGGCCTGGCCCGGATGAGCTCGGTCAGCACGGCCGGCGCGTCGGTGATCACGCTGCAGTTCAATCTCGGCGAGTCTCTGGATGTCGCCGAACAGGAGGTGCAGGCCGCCATCAACGCCAGCGGCTCGCTGCTGCCCGCCGACCTGCCCGCGCCGCCAGTCTACGCCAAGGTCAATCCGGCCGACGCGCCGGTGCTGACCCTGGCGGTGACTTCGGACACCCTGCCGCTGACCGAGGTGCAGAACCTCGTGAACACCCGCCTGGCCCAGAAGATCAGCCAGGTCTCCGGCGTCGGTCTCGTCACCCTGTCGGGCGGCCAGCGGCCGGCCATGCGGATCCAGGCCGACACCCAGGCCCTGTCCAGCTATGGGCTGGCCCTGTCCGACGTTCAGACGGCGATCAGCGCCGCCAACGCCAACAGCGCCAAGGGCAGCTTCGACGGCCCGACCCGCGCCTACACGATCAACGCCAACGACCAGCTGCTCAGCGTCGACGACTACAAGAACCTGATCGTCACCTACAAGAACGGCGCTCCGGTGCGTCTTTCCGACGTGGCCCAGGTCATCTCCAGCGCGGAGAACACCCGCCTGGGCGCCTGGGCCGACAAGACGCCGGCCATCATCGTCAACGTCCAGCGCCAGCCCGGCGCCAACGTCATCAAGACGGTGGACGCCATCAAGGCCAAGCTGCCCGAGCTTCAAGCCGGCCTGCCGGCCACGCTCGATGTTCGCGTGCTGGCCGACCGCACCACCGGCATCCGCGCGTCGGTCCACCACGTCGAGATGGAGCTGCTGCTGGCCGTGGCGCTGGTGGTGCTGGTGATCTTCTTCTTCCTGCACAGCCTGCGGGCCACGGTGATCGCCAGCCTGGCCGTGCCGATCTCGCTGATCGGTTCGTGCGGGGTCATGTACCTGCTGGGCTTCAGCCTCAACAACCTCAGCCTGATGGCCCTGACCATCGCCACCGGCTTCGTGGTCGACGACGCCATCGTGATGATCGAGAACATCACCCGCCATCTGGAGCGCGGCGAAAAGCCGATGGAGGCGGCGCTGAAGGGCGCCAAGGAGATCGGCTTCACGATCATCTCGCTGACCATCTCGCTGATCGCGGTGCTGATCCCGCTGCTGTTCATGGGCGACGTGGTCGGCCGGCTGTTCCGCGAGTTCGCCATCAGCCTGGCCATCACCATCCTGATCTCGGCCGTGGTCTCGCTGACCCTGACTCCGATGCTGTCGGCCCGCTGGCTGCGCTCGCATCCGGAGCAGGAGCCCAAGGGCGTCAGCAAGAAGGCGCTAGACCTCTTCGAGCGCGTCGAAGGCCGCTACGAGAAGGCCCTGGCCTGGGTGCTGGAGCATCAACGCGCCACCCTGCTGGTGGCGATCGCCACCCTGGCCCTGACGGCCCTGCTCTACATCGTCATCCCCAAGGGCCTGTTCCCGACCCAGGACACCGGGCAGCTGTTGGCCCGGACCGAGATGAGCCAGTCGGTCTCCTACGACCGCATGTCGGCCCTGCAGCAACAGGCGGCCGAGGCGATCCTGGACGATCCGGCGGTCGAGAGCGTCGCGTCATTCATCGGCGTCGACGGCGCCAACAACGCCATGCTCCACACCGGCCAGATGCAGATCAACCTGAAAGCCGACCGCTCCGGCTCGCAGGAAAAGATCATGCAGCGGCTGCGTGATCGGGTCGCCCATGTGCCGGGCGTCACCCTGTACCTGCAGCCCACCCAGGACCTGACCATCGACGCCGAGACCGGCCCGACCCAGTACCGCGTCTCGCTGGAAGGCGCCGACACCCCGACCATCAAGGAATGGGCCGGCAAGCTGGTGGCCCAGCTGAACAAGGTCAAGGCCGTCCGCAACGTCTATTCGGACGCCTCCGCCACTGGCCAGGCCGCGTATGTCGACATCGACCGCGACTCCGCGGCGCGGCTGTCGATCACCGCCTCCGACGTCGACGACGCCCTGTACAGCGCGTTCGGCCAGCGGATCGTCTCGACCATCTTCACCGAGACCAACCAGTACCGCGTGATCCTGGAGGCCAAGCCCGGCGTTCTGACCGATCCGAGCAACCTGGGCGATCTGCACCTAAAGACCGGGAGCGGCCAGCCCGCGCCGCTGAACGCCTTCTCGACCATCAGCACGCGCCAAGCGCCGTTGCAGGTGACCCACGTCGCCCAGTTCCCCGCCACCACGATCGGCTTCGACACCGCGCCGGGGGTCTCGCTGGGTCACGCGGTCAGCGAGATCCGCAAGGCGATGAAGGACATCAAGATGCCCGCGTCGGTGACCCACACCTTCCTGGGCGCCGCGGGAGCCTATGAGAACTCGCTGTCCAACCAGCTGTGGCTGATCCTGGCGGCGGTGGTCTGCGTCTATATCGTGCTGGGCGTGCTCTATGAGAGCTATGTCCACCCGCTGACCATCCTGTCGACCCTGCCCTCGGCCGGCGTCGGCGCCCTGCTGTTCCTGTGGATCACGGGCGCGGGCCTGGGCGTGATCGGGATCATCGGCATCATACTGCTGATCGGCATCGTCAAGAAGAACGCGATCATGATGATCGACTTCGCCATCGACGCCGAGCGCAACGAGGGCAAGTCGCCGCGCGAGGCGATCTTCCAGGCCGCCGTCCTGCGGTTCCGTCCGATCCTGATGACCACCCTGGCGGCCCTGTTCGCGGCCATCCCGCTGATGCTGGGCTTTGGCGAGGGCGCCGAGCTGCGTCGTCCGCTGGGCGTGGCCATCTTCGGCGGCCTGATGGTCAGCCAGCTTCTGACCATCTTCACGACCCCGGTCGTCTATCTGGCCTTTGACAGCCTGCTTCCCAGCGGCCGCAAGGGCCGGACGGAAGAGCCCCCGCCGGGCGCCGAGCCGGAGCCGATCCCGGGGGCGCCGTCGTGAACCTGTCGTCGCCGTTCATCCGCCGTCCCGTCGCGACGGTCCTGCTGACCATCGGCGTCGCGATGGCGGGCATCGCGGCCTTCTTCGTGCTGCCCGTCGCGCCCCTGCCTCAGGTGGATTTTCCGACCATCTCGGTGCAGGCGAACCTGTCCGGCGCCAGCCCGCAGACCATGGCCTCCAGCGTGGCCACGCCGCTGGAGCGCCGCCTGGGGGTGATCTCGGGCGTCAACGAGATGACCTCGCAGAGCTCCACGGGCCGGGCGCAAATCACCCTGCAGTTCGACCTGAACCGCAAGATCGATGGCGCGGCGCGCGAGGTTCAGGCCGCGATCAACGCCGCGCGCGTCGATCTGCCGGCGACGCTGCGCAGCAACCCGACCTATCGAAAGATGAACCCATCGGACGCGCCGGTGGTCATCCTGGCCCTGACGTCCGACACCAAGACGCCGGGCCAGATCTACGACGCGGTGTCCAACATCGTCGCCCAGCGCCTGTCCCAGGTGACCGGCGTCGGCGACGTCGAGATCGGCGGCGGCTCCCTGCCGGCGGTGCGGATCTCGGCCAACCCGTTCCTGCTGAACCAATACGGCGTCAGCATGGAAGACATCCGAGCGGCCATTCAGTCCGCCAACGCCAATCGCCCCAAGGGCGCGATCGAGGGCGGCGGCCAGCGCTACCAGGTCTACACCACCGGAGCGGGCCGCAAGGCCGCCGACTATGCCGGCCTGATCGTCGCCTGGCGCAACGGCGCGGGCATCCGGCTGTCCGACGTCGCCGATGTCACCGACAGCGTCGCCGACACCCGCACGCTGGGCCTCTTCAACGGCAAGCCGGCCATCATCGTCCTGCTGACCGCCCAACCCGGCGCCAACGTCATCCAGACCGTCGACAGCGTCAAAGCGGTGCTGCCCGAGCTGCGCGCCCAGCTGCCAAGCGACATCACCGTGTCCCTGGCCAGCGACCGCACCAACTCGATCCGCGCCTCGCTGCGTGAGATCGAAGTGACGCTGCTGATCTCGATCATCCTGGTGATCGTGGTGGTCAGCGCCTTCCTGCGCAGCGCCCGGGCGACCTTCATCCCGGCGGCGGCGACTATCGTGTCGCTGCTGGGCACGTTCGGCGTGATGTACCTGCTGGGCTTCTCGCTGAACAATCTGAGCCTGATGGCCATCACGGTCGCCACCGGCTTCGTGGTCGACGACGCCATCGTCGTGCTCGAGAACACCGCGCGCCACATCGAGCGCGGGATGGACCGCTTCCAGGCCGCCATGCTGGGCGCGCGCGAGGTCGGCTTCACGGTGCTCTCGATCAGCATCTCGCTGGTCGCGGTGTTCATTCCCCTGCTGTTCATGGGCGGCCAGGTGGGCCGCCTGTTCCGCGAGTTCGCCGTCACCCTGTCGGCGGCCGTGCTGATCTCGCTGGTCATCTCGCTGACCACGACGCCGATGATGTGCGCCTATCTGCTGCGGCCGGAGAAGAAGGAGAAGGAGGGGCCCGTCGCCCGCGTCTTCGAGCGCCTGTTCGACCACGTGCACCGGGCCTACGAACATAGCCTCGACTGGGCCCTGGACGCCAAGCCGCTGGTTCTGTGCCTGTTGTTCGCCGTGATCGGCATGACGGCCTGGCTCTATATCGCCGTGCCGAAGGGCTTCTTCCCGCAGCAGGACACCGGCCAGCTCCAGGCCGGCCTGCGCGCCGACCAGTCCGTCTCGTCCCAGGCCATGCAGCAGAAGCTCCGTCAGGTCGTGAACATCATCCGCAAGGATCCCGCGGTCGAGACCGTGGTCGGCTTCACCGGCGGCGGCCGCGCCGGCGGCGGCTTCATGTTCGTCACGCTCAAGCCGATGGGCGAGCGCAAGGAGAAGGGTTCGGAGGTCATCGCCCGCCTGCGGCCAAAGCTGCAGCGCGTCACTGGCCTCAGCATCTTCCTCAACCCCGTCCAGGATCTGCGGATGGGCGGACGGCAAAGCAACTCGACCTATCAGTACACCCTGACCAGCGACTCCAGCGACTCCCTGAAAACCTGGGCGCCGAAGCTGGCGGAGGCGATGAAGGCCCACGACGATGTGCTCACCGACGTCGATTCCGACCAGGAAGAGAACGGGGTCGAGACCCTGGTCACGGTCGACCACGACAGCGCCTCGCGCGTGGGGATCACGCCCCGCGCGGTCGACAACGCGCTCTATGACGCCTTCGGCCAGCGACAGGTCGCGACCATCTATCAGGACGTCAACCAGTACGCCGTGATCCTGGAATGGAACCAGAAGTTCGCCCAGGGTCCCGAAGCCCTGAATGACGTTCGGGTGCCCACCAAGCCCACGACGACGACCACGACCAAGACCCGCAGCGTCAACCCGGCCCTGCGCGATCCGTCGACAGGCTCGGCCCTCAACACCTCCGCCGCCGCCATGACGCCGCTGCCCGCCATCGCCAGCGTCTCGCAGAACGCCACCCCGACCTCGGTCAACCACCAGAACGGCGAGCTGGCCACGACGGTCTCGTTCAACCTGGCGGAGGGCAAGACCCTGGCCGACGCGCGCGTCGCCATTCAGCAGGCCGAGGCCGAGATTGGAATGCCGACCAATGTCCGAGGCAGCTTCCAGGGCCAGGCCAAACAGGCGGGCGATCAGAATAACCAGCAACCCCTGCTGATCCTGGCGGCGATCGTGGCGATCTACATCGTGCTGGGCATTCTCTACGAAAGCTACATCCACCCGATCACGGTGCTGTCCACCCTGCCCGCCGCCGGCGTCGGCGCGGTCATCGCCCTGCTGATCTTCAAGATGGAGTTCTCGATCATCGCCCTGATCGGGGTCTTCCTGCTGCTGGGGATCGTCAAGAAGAACGCCATCATGATCATCGACTTCGCGCTGGACGCCCAGCGCAGCCGAGGCCTGACCGCTCAGGAGGCCGCTCGCGAGGCCAGCCTGCTGCGCTTCCGGCCGATCCTGATGACCACCCTGGCGGCCGCCCTGGGCGCCCTGCCTCTGGCGATTGGCTTTGGCGAAGGCGCCGAGCTGCGCCGCCCGCTGGGCGTGGCCATCATCGGCGGCCTGATCGCCAGCCAACTGCTGACCCTGATCACCACCCCGGTGGTCTATATCTATCTCGACCGACTGCGGGGGAAAAAGCGCCGCGACGAGCGCAACCTCTCCCACCATCCGCACGCGCCGGAGCCCGCCTGATGTCCAGTTCCTTCCGCCTCGCCGGCTCGGCCTCCCTGATCGTGCTCCTGGGCGCTTGCTCGATGACGCCGACCTACGAGACGCCGAAGCTCAAGGCCCCGGCCCCGGTCGCCTACAAGGCACTGGAAGGCTGGAAGACGGCGGCGCCGTCCGATCACATCGACCGGGGCGACTGGTGGACCCTGCTGGGCGATCCGACCCTGAACGCCCTCGCCGAGCGGGTGAAGGTCGACAACCAGACCATCGCCAAGGCCGAGGCCGCCTATCGCCAAGCCCGCGCCCTGGTCAGCGAGCAGCGCGCCAGCCTGTTCCCGACGGTCAACCTGACCGGCTCGGGAAGCAAGTCGGGCGGCGGCGGCGCCAGGAACGGCTCCTTCACCGGCGGAACGACCGGCGCCGGGGGAACGACCGCGGGCGGAACGACGACCGGCGGCGGCGATCAGCGTTACCAGGTCGGCATCGGCGCCAGCTGGGAGCCCGACGTCTGGGGCCGGGTCCGCGCCACGGTCAACGGCGCGTCGGCCAGCGCGCAAGCCAGCGCCGCCGACCTCGCGGCCGCCCAGCTGTCGGCGCAGGGCGAGCTGGCCACGAACTATCTGGGGCTTCGCCGCGCCGACACCGAGATCGCTCTGGTGAAGGCCACGGTCGAGGGCTATCAGCGCGCGCTGACCATCACCCAGAACCGCTACAACGCCGCCATCGCTCCGAAGTCGGACGTTCTGCAGGCCCAGACCCAGCTGGCCAACGCCCAGGCGACGCTGGAGGGCCTGGCTCAGACCCGCGCCACCTACGAGAACGCCATCGCCGTGTTGGTGGGCGAGCCGGCCAGCGGCTTCCACCTGGCGGCCGATCCGGCCTGGAAGCCGGTGGTGCCGGACATCCCGGTCGGCGTGCCCTCCACCCTGCTGGAGCGCCGCCCCGACGTCGCGGGCGCCGAGCGTCGCGCGGCCGCCGCCAACGCCCAGATCGGCGTGGCCCGCGCGGCCTTCTTCCCGACCTTCGACCTGACCGCCAATGGATCCTCGACCGGCAGCCGGCTGGGCGACCTCTTCCAGAGCTCGGCCAATACCTGGTCGCTGGGCCTGTCGGTCGCCCAGACCCTGTTCGACGCCGGCGCGCGCCGGGCGCGCGTGGCCGAGTCCCGAGCGGCCTACGACGCGGCCGCCGCCGACTACCGCCAGACGGCGCTCTCGGCGTTCTCGGACGTCGAGAACCAGCTGGCGGCGGCCCGCGCGCTGGAGCGGCAGTACGCCTTCCAGCTGACCGCCTCCCAGGCCGCCGATCAGACCGAACAGATGCTGCTGAACCAGTACCGCGCCGGCCAGGTGGCCTATACCGACGTGGTCGCGGCCCAGGCCACGGCCTTCGCCGCGCGCCGCACGCTGATCCAGACCGCCGTCGCGCGCCAGACCACGGCCGTGGCGCTGATCCAATCGCTGGGCGGCGGCTGGCGGCAGACCTAACGGCAAGCTGGACGTCGCCCGCGCCAGGCCCGAAGCTGGCGCGGCATGTCCATCGCCGCCGACCCCGAACTGATCGAAGCCCTACGCCAGACCGTGCGGGCGCTGTGTCGCGACTTCCCGCCGGCCTATTGGCGCGGCCTGGATCGCGAAAAGGCCTATCCGTCGGACTTCGTGGCCGCCATGACCCGAGCCGGTCTGCTGGGCGTCCTGATCCCCGAGGCCTATGGCGGCGGCGGCCTGGGCCTGACGGCGGCGGCGGCGATCCTCGAGGAGGTCCACGCCAGCGGCGGCAACGCCGCGGCCCTGCACGCCCAGATGTACACCATGGGCACGGTGCTGCGGCACGGTTCGACGGCGCAGAAGGAAACCTGGCTGCCGAAGATCGCCGATGGCTCGATCCGCCTTCAGGCCTTCGGCGTCACCGAGCCGACGGCCGGCACCGACACCACCTCGATCTCGACCTTCGCCCGACGCGAGGGCGACGCCTATGTCATCAATGGCCAGAAGGTCTGGACCAGCCGCGCCGAGCACTCGGACCTGATGGTCCTTCTGGCCCGCACCACGCCCAAGGACCAGGTCGCGCGCAAGGCCGACGGCCTCTCGGTGTTCCTGGTCGACATGCGCGAGGCCAGGGGCAAGGGCCTCACGATCAAGCCGATCGCCACCATGCTCAACCACGCCACCACCGAGGTGTTCTTCGACAACCTCGTGATCCCCGCCGACAGCCTGATCGGCGAGGAGGGCAAGGGCTTCCGCTACATCCTCGACGGCATGAACGCCGAACGGATCCTGATCGGCGCCGAGTGCCTGGGCGACGCGGCCTGGCTGATCGGCAAGGCGCGAGACTACGCCAACGGCCGCGTCGTGTTCGGCCGCCCGATCGGCCAGAACCAGGGCGTTCAATTCCCGATCGCCCGCGCCTACGCCCAGACCCACGCCGCGCGCCTGACGATCTATGACGCCGCCGCCCGCTATGACGCCGGCCAGCCCTGCGGCGAGCAAGCCAATATCGGCAAGATGCTGGCCTCCGAGGCCTCGTGGGCCGCCGCCGACATGTGCCTGCAGACCCATGGCGGCTTCGGCTTCGCCGAGGAGTACGACATCGAGCGCAAGTTCCGCGAAACGCGCCTCTATCAGGTGGCGCCGATCTCGACGAACCTGATCCTGGCCTATGTCGCCGAGCACGTGCTCGGCCTGCCTCGGTCCTACTGATGGACGGGGTGGGTCGCCAACGGCGGCGAACGGCGGTGCTGGCAGCCGGGGATCTGGCGCGCCTGGGCGCGGTGCTGGACCGGCCCCGCGTTCCGCTGGAGGTTCCGCCCGCCTGGCATTGGGCGTGTCTGGGCGAGCCCACGCGCCAGGCCGATCTGGGGCCCGACGGCCATCCGAGACGCGGTCTCTTCATGCCGCCCATCGCCGCGACGCGCCGGATGTTCGCGTCGGGCGAGATCACCTTTTCCGGCCCGCTGCGCGCGGGTCAGGAGACCGAACTGGTCGAGACGATCGCCAGCGTCGAGGAAAAGGCCGGCGCCAGCGGCCCCCTGACCTTCGTCACCGTGGACCGCGCGCTGAGCCAGTCCGGAGCCGTCCGCCTCAGCGAACGTCAGACGATCGTCTTCACCGACGCCCCGCCGGCGCCTCGGACTCCGGACGAAAGCGAGCCGCCGACCGCCGAGTGGAGCCGCGAGACCGCGACCGACCCCGTGCTGCTGTTCGCCTTCTCGGCCGCGACCTCGAACACCCATCGCATCCACTACGACCGGGCCTACGCCACCGCCGTGGAGGGCTATCCCGACCTCGTGGTCCACGGCCCGCTCATCGCCCTGCTGCTGCTGGAGGCGATGCCCGCGCGGCCCGTCCGGCGGTTCTCCTTCCGGGCGCTGAAACCGACCTATGTCGGCGAGACCGTCTTGGCGCGCGGACGCTGGATCGACGGCGGCGCGGCGCTTTGGGCCGAGGTCGGCGGCGCCGTCGTGATGACGGCGCGGGCGGAATTTTAGAGCGTGACGCCGAAAGTGGGAACCGGTTTTGGCGCGAGTCACGCTCTAAGTATTTGATTTAGAGCCTCTTTATCGCGTCAAAACGATTCCGTTTTGACGCGCGAGGCTCTAGCCTCTACTCCTCCAGGGTCGACGTATCGAACCCGTGGTACAGTGACAGGAACCGGAACGGGTGCCCCGGCACGTACTGGCTGAACATCACATTGTTGATGTCGCTGTTCGTGTCGAACAGACCGATCTTCACGTCCGGCGCGCGCAGCGCCACGTGATGACGCGCCAGGTTCAGAGCGACCTGATCGATCCAGCGCGTCACGGTCTCGCGCGACAGACGTTCGTCCAGATAGGCGCGCAGCCAGTTCAGGAAGGTCGCCGTCGCCGGGGTCGGCCGGGCCAACAACAGGTTGGCGGTGATGCGCGAGCCGGCCTGGGTGTTGGCCTCGTTCTCGTTCAAAACGAGATCGGCGTCGGCCCAGCGCTCCAGAAGGTCGGCGACGCCCCGTTGGAGCAAGAGGTCGATGTCGGACACGAACACCGGTCGCCGCAACAGGTCGAGCAGGCCGCCCAGACGCTGGAACCGCATCGACTGGTAGTGGGCGACCGGAATGTCCATCAGGCCCTTTGGCGGCGCCTCGTAGCACCGCGTGGTCACGGCCGAGGCGTCGAAGTCGTCGCCGGTGAAGACGATGCGCGGATCCGCGATCCGCACCGTCGCGGCGGCCTCGGCCAGCCGGTCGGCGCCGCCGATCACATGGATCACCACCAGGAACGGCGTGTCGCTGAACTTCAGCACCGACAGCGCCAGCCAACGGGCATAAAGCTCGACATAGCGGGCGTCGGCGGCGGCGAAGAACACCACCCGCGCGTCCAGGGCGTCGGCGTGAGCCTTCAGACCCTCGGCGTCCAAGGTCTGGCCGTCGCCGGTCAGGAAGACCGCGGGCGCTTCGGCGGGCGGCGGCGGGGTCGGGGCGGCAAGACCCGCGCCGGTCAGGGCCTCCAGCACGATGCGGTAATGAATCACCCAGCCTTCCCATTCGGGCGCCGGCGGCTCGACCTCCAGAGCCTCGGCTTCGGCCAGCAGAGCCTCGAACAGCGCCAGCCGATCGGGCGACAGAGGCTCGCACAGGATCAGGCTGACGGCGTCGTGGTAGAATTTCAACCGGCCCAGCGCGTGCAGACCCGGATCCGGGTCGCGGGCGGCGGCCACCGTCTGGGCCAGCTCGGCGGCGATCGGCGAAGCCTCGTCCGCCTCGGCCTTCGGCGCCGCGTCGGCGGTCACGCCCTCCAGGAAGCCTCCCAAGAGCGATAGCGCCTCGTCGCGAGGCGGCAAGCCGCCCTCCCCGCCCAGGACCTCGAACCGCAGAGCGCCGCGCCAGCCGACCTGCAGCTCCAAGCGATCGGGACGCTGACGCCATTCCGCCTCGTCCGGATAGGTCAGATGCTCGATCAGCGGCGTCTTGGGAGCCAGGACAAGGGTGTCGCCATGGTGATCCAGAATCCAGCCGTGATGGGCATAGCCGCGATGCGGCCCTTCGATCTTCATCAATTCCAGGAAACGCGAGGGCGCCGTAAGCCAGCCGGCCTCGGCCAGCAGCGGCAAGCGCCGCAACAGGGTCAAGGGCCGCGCCAGCAGCTGCGCCACGTGCGGAACGACGACATAGTCGAAGCGCCCCTCCCGCGCGACATGGTCCAGGATCGCGCGATAGGCGTCCGGATCCGAAAGGTCGCCGGGGAAGTCGGCGCCGGGCCCGCCCAGGACGGCGTCGCGCAGATCCTCGGGCCATCCCGGCGGACCGCCGCCGATCAGCAGGATGCGAAACTCCGGATCGCGGGCCCGGCGTTCATAGAGATGGCCGATCAGCCCCGACAGATCGTGCAGCGACGTCAGGCGTCCGGACTGCTTCGGCCGCGCGGCGCGACGCTTGAACAGCACGTCCATCTGCAGAAGGCCGCCTTCCTGGACGTCCAGCAGCCGGTGGAAGTCGGTGACGTCGACGGGCGCGAAGCCGAGCGCGTCCATCTGCTGGAACACAAGCTCGGCGGGCGCGCCGCCCTCGTTGAAATTGACGACCGAGATCTCCAGCAGGATGTAGTCGGCTTGGCGCAGCACGGTCGCCCCGCCGCGCAAGACGTCCAGTTCGGCGCCCTGGGTGTCGATCTTGACGAAGTCGAAGCGGCGGCCGGCGAACAGGTCGTCCAGCCGGACCTTCGGCACGGTCTTGCGGATCAAAACTTCGTCGCGGAAGTACTCGGTGGTCTCGCGATAGATCGACGCGCCGGTGGACTGGAGCCATTCGTTCGTCAGGTGAAGCTCGGCCTCGCCGTTTTCGTCGGAGGCGGCGACCATATGCCGTTCGTAGGGCGTGCGGGCCAGGGCCTCCTCGCAGAACGGGTTGGGCTCCACCAGGGTCGGCAGGCAGTCCGGGAAGACCTGCAGGAAGTTGCGCGTGAAGCTGCCCAGGTGCGCCCCAACATCCAGCAGCGTGCGCGGAGCGTAGCCGTCGAACCTCAGGGCCTCCAGCCGCGGGCGGTTCACCGGTCGCCGCCTTCCCAGAGGCGGCCGTCGGCGGGCATGGCCTTGATCCGCTGCCGTAGCTCCAGCTCGCGGCGGTACAGGCCGTGCAGGTCGGGCTCCGCCTGACTCTCGCGGTCGTCCCGGTCCAGGCTGACGCCAATGTCCAGATAGGTCGCCAGATTGGCCAGGTTGGGTCGCGGTCGAGCGCCCGCCTGATGCTCGGCGATCATCTCGCCATACAGGTCTTCCAGCTTGTCGGCCAACAGGTCCATGTCGAACAGCACGCAGCTGTCGCGGTTGGCTTGCAGCGTCGCCCGCAGGGCCTTGGCGCGCTGGCGATCGGCGCCGATCTCGACGGCCTTTTCGACATAGGCCCGCGCGCTATCCACCACCAGTTCGGGCAGGCCCGCGCTGCGCACCAGGCTGCCGCAAACCCGCGAGGCGAAGCACCGCCCCGACCAGGTCAGCACTGGCACGGCCATCCAGAGGGCGTCGGACGCCGTCGTGTGGGCGCCGTAGGGCGTGGTGTCCAGGAACAGGTCCGCCAGCGCATAGCGCGCCAGGTGATAGGCGTTCTGAAGCTTCTGGGCGAACACCAGCCGCGTGCGGTCGACGCCCCGCGCCTCGGCCGCGTCGCGCAGGCGCGCGTTGGTCTCGGGATTGCTGTCGAGAAGCCACAACACGCTGCCCGGCGTGCGCTTGAGGATCTCCATCCAGCGATCGAAGACGTGGGGGGTGATCTTCTGCGTGCCGTTGAAGCAGCAGAACACGAAGCCGTCCTCGGGCAGGCCCGCCTCGGCGCGGGTCGGAACGGTCTCGTCGACCTTCCGGCGGCGGTCGTTGGGCTGATAGCAGGGAATGCGCCGCACGGCCTCGGAGTAGTAGAGCTCCATCTCCGGCGGAATGATCCAGGGATCGGCGATGATGTAGTGATGATAATCGCTGCCCATGGTGCCCGGATAGCCCAGCCAATTGACCAGGATCGGCGCGGGACGGCGCGCGAAGACGGCGGTGCGGGCGTCGCGCGTGTGGCCATTGACGTCGACCAGGATGTCGATGCCGTCATCGACGATGCGCTGGACCGCTTCATCATCCGACATCGGACGAATGTCGATGAAGTGCTCGACCGCGGCGCGGATGCGGGTGTTCAGGCCGTCGCTGGACTCGGGCCCGCAATAATAGGCGAAGACCTCGATCTTCTCGCGGTCGTGCACCTCGAACAGCTCGGCCATCAGGTAGCCGACGGCGTGGTCGCGAAGGTCGGAAGAGATGTAGCCGATGCGCGGACGACGGCCCGTCAGGTCGATCGGCGCGTCGCGACGATCCTGACGGACCTGGTCGGGCGTGACCTTGGCCTCGCGCTCGATGAAGGCGTTGGCCGCGCCCAGTTGCAGCAACGGATCGTCGGAATAGGCCGCGACGGACAGCGGATTGACGCCCAGCAGCAGCGCCTTGCGATCGACGCGATCGTTGGGCGCCAGCGCCGGCCATTTGCATTGGGCCAGGCGGTTGGCGACCAGCTGGCCGATGACGTCCATCTGACGCGGATCGAGGTCGGCGGCGCGTTGCAGCGCCAGCTCGGCGCGAGCCGTCTGATGCATGTCGCCCAGCACCCGGGCGATCTGCTTCAGGCAGGTGAAGGCATAGCCGACCGAGACCCCGCTCATCACGCCTGGACGATTGGCTCCGGCCTCCCAGGTGGCGATCGCCATCTCCTGCAGGCCCGCCCGCTCCTGCAAACCGCCCAGATTGATGTAGGCGGGCAGGAAATCGGCGTTCTGGGCGATGGCCGCTTCCAATGAGGCCGCCGCGCCGGCGTTGTCGCCCAGCGCCGACTGCAGAACGGCCCGGTTGAAGTGCGCTACGCAGAGCTGCGGATGCTCGGGATTGAAGCGGATCCAGATCTTATAGGCCTGGTCGGCCAGGGCGGGCTGTCCGAGATCTCCCAAACGAACGGCGATCAAGATCGCGTCGCCGAGCGAGGCGCCGTCGGCGGTCAGTGTACTGAGGAGGTTCAGCGTGTCGACGTCGGCCATAGTCTTCCCGAAACCGATGAGCGGAAAACACGTGATGGGGTGCGAGTCAGCCCCTCGCGATCATGGCATGAGCCGACGATCCCGACCAACGGTCGAGACGGCGCCGCCGTCCGCGCGGCGAGGCGCGGACGGCGATCATCAGGGTCAGATGACCTTCAGGTAGGAGGCGACCTGGGCGTCGCTCAGGCTTTGCACCTGGGTCTGCGTCAGGGCGGCCGCCTGGGTCTTGCTCATCTGCTCGATATTGGTGGTCGAGAGATAGTCCAGCTGAGTGGTCGTCAGGCCAGACAGCTGCGTGGCTTGCAGCTGGCCGATCTGGGTCGTGGTGAAGCTGTTGATCACCGTCGTCGACAGCGCGCCCAACTGGGTCGAGGCCAAGGCCCCGAGCTGCGTATTGGCCAGGTCGGCCACATCGGCGCTGGTCAGGCCCTTCAGCTGCGTCGTCGTCAGGCCCATCACCTGCGTGGTCGACAGCGCAGCGGTCTGAGTGGCGTTCAGCGCCGAGATGCCGCTGGAGGAGATGGCCGCCAGTTGCAGGATGCTCAGCGCCGCGACCTGGGTATTGGCCAGCTGCCCGACATTGGTCGTCGTCAGATTGGCCAGCTGCGTCGTCGCCAGACCCTTCACCTGGGTCGTGCTCAGCGAGCCGACCTGGGTGTTGTTCAGCGCCGTATAGGCCGTGGCCGTCAGGGCGCCGATCTGGGTCGAGCTGAGAGCGTTCAGCTGCGTCGTCGACAGCTGTTGAGCCTGGGTGGAGGCCAGGGTCGAGATCTGCGAGGTGGTCAGCGCGCCGATCTGGGTGTTGCCCAGCTCGCCGATATCCGTCGTCGTCAGACCCTTCAGCTGATCGGTGGTCAGGCTCTTGACCTGGGTGGTCGACAGGGCCGCCGTCTGCGTGGCGGTCAGGGCCGAGACGTTCGTCGCCGAGAGCGCCGTCAGCTGGCTGGTGGTCAGGGCGGCGACCTGGGTGTCGGCGAATTCGCCGATATCCGTGGTCGTCAGGCCCTTCAGTTGATCGCCGGTCAGCCCCTGGATTTGAGTCGCGTTCAGCGCCGCGACCTGGGTGCGGCTCAGCGCCGAGAAGCTGGACGGCGCCAGCGCGCCGATCTGGGCCGCCGAAAGCGCCGCGACCTGGGTGTCGGCCAGTTCGCCGACATCCGTGGTCGTCAGCCCCTTCAGCTGGGTCGTCGTCAGGCCCTTCAGCTGGGTCGAGCTCAGCGCCGCCATCTGGGTGGCGTTGAGGTTCGAGAAGCCCGTCGGCGTCAGCGCCCCCAGTTGGGTGGATGTCAGCGCCCCGACTTGGGTGTTCGCGAGGTTGCCGATGTTGGCCGTCGTCAGGGCGCCGATCTGGGCCGTGGTCAGGCCCTTGATCTGGGTCGAGTTCAGCGCGCCGATCTGGGTCGCGTTCAGCTGGGTGATGTTGCCGGTGGCGATCGCGCCGATCTGCGTGGCCGAGAGGCCGCCGATCTGCGTGGTCGACAGTTCCTGCACCTGGGTCGAGGCCAGGGCGCCGATCTGGGCCGCCGCGAGGGCCCCGATCTGCGTCGCCGAGAACTCGTCGATGTCAGTGACCGACAGGCCCTTCAACTGCGTCGCGCTCAGCGCCTGCACCTGGGTGTTGCTCAGCGCCGCGACCTGGGTGTTGGCCAGGGCCGAGATATTGGTCGCCGACAGGCTCTTCAGCTGATCGGCGGTCAGGGCCGCGATCTGCGTGGTCGAGAACTCGCCGATATCGGTCGTGGTCAGGCTTTGCAGCTGGGTGCTGGCGATGCCCTTGACCTGGGTCGCCGACAGCGCCGCGACCTGCGTCTGGCTCAGCGCGGAGAAGGCGGTCGGCGACAGCGCGCCCAACTGGGTCGAAGCCAGCGCCGCTACCTGGGTGTCGGCCAATTCGCCGACATCAGTGGTGGTCAGCCCCCTAAGCTGGGTCGCCGTCAGCCCCTTGATTTGGGTCGAGCTTAGCGCCGCGACCTGGGTCCGGTTCAGGGCCGAGAAAGCCGTCGGCGACAGGGCGCCGATCTGGGTCGAGCTCAGCGCGCCGACCTGGGTGTTCGCCAGTTCGCCGACATCCGTGGTCGTCAAGCCGCCCAGTTGCTGGGTCGTGAGACCTTGCACCTGTGTGGTGGTGAGCACGCCGACCTGGGTCGCGTTCAGAGCCGAGAAGTTCGTGGCCGAGAGCGCGCCGAGCTGGGTCGAGCTCAGTGCGGTGATCTGGGTGGTCGACAGCTGCTGCACATTGGCCTGGCTCAGCGCCGAGACCTGAGACGCGGCGAGCGCCGCCACCTGGGTGGCCGCCAGTTCGCCGATGTCGGTCGTGGTCAACCCTTGCAATTGGCTCGTCGTCAGACCAGCGATCTGGGTCGTGGACAGAGCCGCGGTCTGGGTGCTGCTCAGCGCCGAGATGTTGGTCGCCGACAGGCTCTTCAGTTGGTCGTTCGTCAAAGCCGCGACCTGGGTCGTCGAGAACTCACCGATGTCGGTGGTCGTCAGCCCCTTGAGCTGATCCGCCGACAGGCCCTTGATCTGGGTCGCGCTAAGCGCGCCAACCCGGGTGGTGTCGAGCGCGGAGAACGCCGTCGGCGTCAACGAACCGATCTGGCCGGCCGTCAGGGCCGAGACCTGGGTCGTCGACAACTCGCCAACGTCGGTGGTCGTCAATCCCTTCAGCTGCGTGGTCGTCAGCCCCTTGATCTGGGTGTCGGCCAAGGCCGCGACCTGGGTCTGGTTCAGAGCCGAGAACGCGGTGGCCGACAAGGCGCCGATCTGGGTGGAGGCCAGCGCCGCGATCTGGGTGTTGGCGAAATTGCCGACATTCGTCGTCGTCAGGGCGCCCAGCTGCGAGGTCGTCAGACCCTTGACCTGGGTCGTGGAGAGGGCCCCGATCTGCGTCGCGCTCAGCCCGGTCACATTACCGGTCGTCAGAGCGGCAATCTGAGTGGCCGACAGACCGCCGATCTGGGTGGTCGACAGCTCCTGGACTTGGGTTGAAGCCAAAGCGGTGATCTGGGCCGCCGAGAGCGCGCCGACCTGGGTCGCGGACAGTTCATCGATGTCGCTGACCGACAAGCCCTTCAACTGAGTCGTGCTCAGCGCCTGCACTTGAGTGCTGTTGAGCGCGGCGACCTGGGTGTTGACCAGGGCCGAAATGTTCGTGGCCGAGAGGCTCTTCAACTGGTCGGCTGTCAGGGCCGAGACCTGGGTCGTCGAGAACTCGCCGATGTCGGTGGTCGTCAGACCCTGAAGCTGGCTCGCCGTGAGGCCCTTGATTTGCGTCGCCGAAAGCGCGGCGACCTGGGTCTGGCTCAGGGCCGAGAAGGCGGTCGGCGACAGCGCGCCGACTTGAGTCGAGGCCAGGGCGGCCACCTGGGTGGCGGCCAGTTCGCCGACGTCGGTAGTCGTCAGCCCCTTCAGCTGGGTCGCGGTCAGGCCCTGGATCTGGGTCGAGGACAGCGCCGCGACCTGGGTCTGGCTCAGGGCCGAGACGCCGGTGGCGCTCAGAGCGCCGATCTGGGTCGGCGACAGCGCCCCGACCTGGGTGTTCGCCAGCTCGCCGATATCCGTGGTGGTCAGCCCCTTGAGCTGATCGGCGGTCAGGCCCTGGATCTGGGTCGTGCTCAGCGAGCCGACCTGGGTAGCGTTCCAGGCCGAGAACTTGGTCGCGCCGATGGCGCCGATCACCGTCGAGCTGAGGCCCGAAATCTGTGTGGTGGTCAGGTTCTGGACGTTCAGCGCGGCGACCTGCGTCGCCGCCATGGCCGCGATCTGGGTATTGGACAGGTCGCCGATATCCGTCGTCGTCAGACCCGCGATCTGGGTCGTGGTCAGGCCCTTGATCACGGTCGAGGACAGCGCCGCCGTCTGGGTCGCGTCCAGAGCCGAGACGTTGGTGGCCGAGAGGCTCTTGATCTGGTCCGCCGTCAGCGCGCCGATCTGGGTGTCGACCAGTTCGCCGATGTCGGTGGTCGTCAGACCCTTCAGCTGGTCGGCGGTCAGGCCCTTGATCTGCGTGGTGTTCAGCGCGCTGACCTGGGTCTGGGTCAGCGCCGAGACCGCCGTGGCCGTCAGGGCGCCGATCTGGTTCGCCGTCAGGCCGCCGACCTGGGTCTTGGACAGCTCGCCGATGTCGGCCGCCGACAGGCCCTTCAGCTGGGTGGTCGTCAGGGCCTTGATCTGGGTGTCGGTGAGCGCCGTGACCTGCGTCTGGTTCAGGGCCGAGACATTGGTCGCCGACAGCGCGCCGATCTGAGTGCCCGTCAGCGCCGCGACCTGGGTGTCGGCGAGCTTGCTGATATTGGTCGTCGTCAGCGCCCCGAGCTGAGCGCTGGTCAGGCCCTTGAGCTGGGTGGACGACAGCGCCCCGATCTGGGTCGCGTTCAGCAACGAGATATTGCCGGTGGCGATCGCGCCGATCTGGGTGGCCGACAGACCGCCGATCTGGGTGGTCGACAGCTCCTGCACCTGGGTCGAGGCCAGGGCGGTGATCTGAGCCGCCGAGAGCGCGCCGATCTGGGTGGCCGAGAGTTCGTCGATGTCGGTGGTCGACAGCCCCTTCAGCTGGGTCGTCGACAGCGCCTGCACCTGGGTGGTCGACAGAGCCGCGACCTGGGTCTGGCTCAGGGCCGAGACGTTGGTCGCCGACAGACTCTTCAGCTGGTCGGCGGTCAGGGCGGCGACCTGGGTGTCGGCCAGCTCGCCGACATCCGTCGTCGTCAGACCCTTCAGCTGGTCAGCCGAAATGCCCTTGATCTGGGTGGTCGACAGCGCGGCGACCTGCGTTTGGCTCAGCGCCGAGAAGTTGGTGGCGCCCAGGGCGCCGATCTGCGTCGCGCCCAGCGCCGCCACCTGGGTGCCGGCCAGTTCGCCCACGTCCGTCGTGGTCAGCCCCTTCAGCTGGGTGGCCGTCAGCCCCTTGATCTGGGTCGCGTTCAGCGCCGCCACCTGGGTCTGGGTCAGCGCCGAGAAGGCGGTCGACGACAGCGCGCCGATCTGGGTCGCGCTGAGGGCCGCGACCTGGGTGGTGGCCAGTTCGCCGACGTCAGCCGCCGAAAGCGCGCCCAACTGCTGGGTCGTCAGCCCCGAGATCTGGGTGCTGTTCAGCGCGGCGACCTGGGTGCTGTTCAGGGCCGAGACCGCCGTCCCCGACAGCGCGCCAAGCTGGGTGGAGCTCAGGGCGCTGATCTGGGTGGTCGACAGCTTCTGCACGTTGGTCACGGACAGCGCCGCGATCTGCGAGGTCGCCAAGGCGGCGACCTGGGTATCGGCCAATTCGCCGATGTCGGTGGTCGACAGACCCTTCAGCTGGTCGACGGTCAGACCCTTGATCTGGGTGGTCGACAAAGCGGCCGTCTGGGTGGCGCTCAGCGCGGAGATATTGGTGGCCGACAGGCTCTTGATCTGGTCGGCCGTCAGGGCGGCGACCTGGGTGTCGGCCAGCTCGCCGATGTCGGTGGTCGACAGGCCCTTCAGCTGGTCGGCGGTCAAGCCCTTGATCTGGGTGGCGTTGAGCGCCGCGACCTGGGTGCGGCTCAAGGCCGAAACATTGGTCGCCGACAGGGCGCCGAGCTGCGAGGCGGTCAGGGCGGCGACCTGGGTATCGGCCAGCTCGCCGACGTCGGTGGTCGACAGGCCCTTCAGCTGGGTCGCGGTCAGGCCCTTGATCTGGGTGGCGTTCAGGGCCGAGATCTGGGTCTGGCTCAGGGCGGAGACGTTGGTCGCCGACAGGGCCGCCAGCTGCGAGGCGCTCAGAGCCGCCACCTGGGTATCGGCCAGGTTGCCGATGTTGGTCGTGGTCAGCGCCCCCAACTGGGCCGTCGTCAGACCCTTGATCTGGGTGGTCGTCAGGGCGCCGACCTGGGTGGCGTTGAGCAGCGAGATGTTGCCGGTCGCGATCGCGCCGATCTGGGTCGAGGACAGCCCGCCGATCTGCGTCGTCGAGAATTCCTGCACCTGGGTCGAGGCCAGAGCGCCGACCTGGGCCGCGGACAGGGCGCCGACCTGAGTGGCCGACAGCTCGTCGATGTCGGTGGTCGTCAGGCCCTTCAGCTGGGTCGCCGTCAAGGCGCCGACCTGCGTGCTCGAGAGGGCCGCGACTTGGGTCCGGCTCAGGGCCGAAACATTGGTCGCCGACAGGTTCTTGACCTGATCGGCGGTCAGGGCGGCGACCTGCGTATCGGCCAGCTCGCCGATGTCGGTGGTGGTCAGACCCTTCAGCTGGTCGGCGGTCAGCGCCTTGACCTGGGTCGAAGACAGGGCCGCGACCTGGGTCCGGCTCAGGGCCGAGACGCCGGTGGCGGTCAGGCCGGCCACCTGGCTCGCGCTCAGGGCGGCCACCTGGGTGTCGGCCAGTTCACCGATATCCGTCGTCGACAGAGCCTTCAGCTGGGTCGAGGTCACGCCGCGGATCTGGGTGGCGTTCAGCGCCGAGACCTGCGTCTGGCTCAAGGCCGAGAAGGCGGTCGGCGACAGCGCGCCGATCTGGGTGGACGACAGGGTCGCGATCTGGGTGTCGGCCAGCTCGCCGATGTCGGTGCTGGTCAGAGCGCCCAGCTGAGCGTTCGTCAGGCCTTGAATCTGGGTCGTGCTCAGCGCGCCGACCTGCGTGGCGTTCAACGCCGAGAAATTGGTCGCGCCGAGGGCGGCGATCTGGGTGGAGCTGAGGACCGACAGCTGGGTCGTGGCCAGCTGCTGGGTCTGGGTGGCGTTCAGCGCGCTGATCTGCGAAGTGGCGAGCGCGCCGACCTGGGTGTTGGCCAGCTCACCGATGTCGGTGGTGGTCAAGCCCTTCAGCTGATCCGGCGTGAGACCCTTGATCTGGGTGGTGGAGAGCGCGGCGACCTGCGTCTTGCTCAAGGCCGAGATGTTCGACGACGACAGCGCGCCCAGCTGCGCGGCGGACAAGGCGCCGACCTGCGTGGCCGACAGCTCGCCGATATCGGTGGTGGTCAGCCCCTTCAGCTGGGTTACGTTCAGGTTCGTGACCTGGGTCGTGCTCAGCGACGCGACCTGCGTGCTGCTCAAGGCCGAAACGCTGGCGGCGCTGAGCGCGGCGAAGCTGGCGGCGGCCAGGGCGGCCACCTGGGTGTTGGCCAGCTCACCGATATCGGTGGTGGTGAGGCCCTTGGCCTGGGTCGCGGTGATGCCCTGGACCTGGGTCGTGCTCAGCGACCCGATCTGCGTGGCGTCGAGACCGGAGAGGTTGGTGGCCGACAGGGCGCTCAGCTGGGTCGAGCTCAGAGCCGAGATATGCGAGGTGTCCATCGACGCCAGTTGGGTCGAGGTCAGGGCGGAAACCTGCTGGGTCGAAAGCTGGGTCAGCTGAGTGACGTCAAAGCTGACCGACGTCGCGAACTTCGGGATCTGGGTGGCGGTGAGCGCCTTGACCTGGGTGGTCGAAAGCGCGGCGACCTGGGTGCTGGCCAGCGCGCCAATGCCGGTCGCGCTGATCGCGGCGATCTGAGTGCCGTTGAGCGACTGGATTTCGGTCGTCGACAACCCCTGGATCGCGGTGACCGACAGGGCGCCAATCTGGGCGGCGGAAAGGCTCGAGATCGACATTCATCCATCCTTGCTGGGCGGACGCGATCCGGAGCGCGCCCAAAGCCAACGCGGAGACGCCCCCCAACGCAAGCGCCCCATTCAGCCACACCACGGCCTCAATTTCGTAACCTTATTTCCTTTCCAACACCTTTCAACGGGACATGCGGACGCAGCGTCAGGTGGAGCGGAAAGACTCGGTCCGAGCCCTTGCCGGCGGGCTCTGGAATTGCAGAAAGCCAAAAGAAGTCAAAGGTTAAGTCGAGCGAAGACCACGCCCTGCCTTGACGCCGCTTCGCCTCTGCTCGTCTTATCAAGCCATTAACAACCCGAGACGAAACGTCGCGGCGCGCCACTTTGGCGGGTTTATAGCCGCGCCCTGATTCGGATATCAGGTCGGCGGCGCCAGTAGTTCGAAGCTCAGCGGAAGACCGTCCACGGATGAGTTGGCGACGTAGACCTCAAACATCCCAGGCTCGGCGATCCAGTAATTGTTATCGCCGACAAACATCAGGTTTTGTCGCGCCAGATCGAACCGCACTTCCCGCTCGGCGCCCGGCGCCAGCGACACGCGCTGGAAGCCCTTAAGCTCGCGCACCGGCCGCGTGCGGCTGGCCACGCGGTCGCGGATATAAAGCTGGACGACGTGGTCGCCGTGGACCTGGCCGGTGTTCTTGACCTTGACCGTGACGCGCAGCGTGTCGTTCCAGCCCAGGCTTTGCGTGGAGAGCTTGGCGTCGCTGAGCGCGAAGCTCGCATAACCGAGGCCGAAGCCGAACGGATAGAGCGCCTCGTTGCGGATCGAGCGCCAGCGCGACTTGTACTCCTGGGCGTTGGGATCGGCGGGCGCCGGTCTCCCGGTGGTGCGGCCATTGTAGAAGAACGGCTCCTGGCCGCTGTCGAGCGGAAAGCTGACCGGCAGTCGGCCCGAGGGGTTCACCGCGCCGAAGACGACGTCGGCCACGGCGTTGCCCATCTCGCTGCCCAGGAACCACGTCGCCAGAATGGCCGGCGCGTCGCGGACCACGCCTTCGAGCTGGATGGCGCGGCCATGGCGCAGCAGGATCACCAGCGGCTTGCCGGCAGCGGCGACCGCCTCGGCCAAACGCATCTGGACCGGCGGAATGCGAATATCGGTGCGGGACTTGGCCTCGCCCGTCATGTCCTGGCTCTCGCCGATGGCCAGGAGCACGATGTCCGCGCTCTGGGCCGCGGCCACCGCGCGTTCGAAGCCGCCGGCGATCGTGGTCTCGACCTCGCAGCCGCGCTCGACGACCAGACCGTTCGGATCGGCCATCTGGGCGCGGAGGCCGCTGGCCAGGTCGACGTTCAGGCGGCGGTCCGCGAAGAACCCTCCCCAGGCTCCCAGCACGTTGTCGCGGTCGTCGGCGAACGGACCGATCAACGCCAGCCGCTTGCCGGCCTTGGGCAAGGGCAGCAGATTCTGGTCGTTCTTCAGCAGCACGATCGATCTCGCGCCGGCCTCTCTGCTCAACGCGCGCAGGGCCGGCGTGGCGGTATGGGTGCGCTCGGCGTTGGGATCCAGCGAGCGGTACGGATTGTCGAACAGGCCGATCGCTTCCTTGAGCGACAGCACGCGGCGCACCGCCGCGTCGACGATCTCGACCGGCACGGCGCCCGACGCGACCAGCTCGGGCAGGTAGCGGATGTAGAGCCCGCTCTGCATGCTGATGTCGACGCCGGCCAGGATCGCCAGGCGCGCGGCGTCGCGATCGTCGGCGGCGACCCCGTGGGCGACCAGTTCCTGGTCGGCCGTGTAGTCGGAGATCACCACGCCCTTGAAGCCCCACTCCCCGCGCAGCATGTCGGTGATCAGGCGCTTGTTGGCCGTCGAGGGCACGCCATTGATGTCGTTGAAGGCGGTCATCACTGTCTGGGCGCCGGCGGCGAACGCGGCCTGGAACGGCGGCAGGTGCACCTCCCGCAGCGTGGCCTCGGACAGTTCGACCGAATTGTACTCCAGACCCGCCGTCACCGCGCCGTAGGCCGCGAAGTGCTTGGGCGTGGCCAACATGCTGTCGTCGGCCTTGAGGTCCTTGCCCTGGAAGCCGCGCACCCGGGCGGCGGCCAGGATCTCGCCCAGGAACACGTCCTCGCCGGAGCCCTCGGCCACCCTGCCCCAGCGTTCGTCGCGCGCGACGTCGACCATCGGCGCGAAGGTCCAGTGCAGGCCCGAAGCCGACGCCTCTACAGCGGCGGCGCGCGCGGTGCGCTCGGCGAGATGCGGATCGAAGCTGGCCGCCTCCGCCAGCGGGATCGGGTAGACCGTGCGGAAGCCGTGGATCACGTCGGCGGCGAACAGCAGCGGGATCTTCAGGCGCGAGCCCTCGACCGCGGCCTTCTGAGTGTCCAGCGCCGCCTGGGCCCCGACGCCGTTCATCAGCACGCCGATCCGCCCGGCCTTGATCTCGGCGGTCAGCGTCTGGGCGTTGCGGATGTTGACCAGCGGGTTCATGTCGCCGATCGGCGGCCGGATCATATCGGCGAAGCACGACAGCTGGCCGGCCTTCTCCTCGATGGTCATCTGAGCCAACAGGGCCTCGACGCGACCGGAGGCGCGGCCGGCGGGCTCGCGCGCCCAGGCCGGACCGGTGACCGCCAGGCCCGCGACCGCTGCGGCGCCCGACAGGAAGCCGCGCCGGCTCGGCCCGGCCGGGCCGCCGTTGGTCGTGTTCAAAGCCATCGAGAATCCCCCGGACGCTTACGAGGCCGGCAAACTCGCCGCTAAAGCGCCCGGAAGCAACCGCGCTCGCCCATTCGGCGGCGGCGCCAAGTTCGGCTCAAAGACTGGGCAGCCAGAGACCGACCACGGCCAGCACCCCTCCCGCCGCCGTGGCCAGGGCCGCCACCGCCATCACCCCCGCCATCGCCAGCGCGGCCCAGGGCCCGCCTCGCTCGCGCGCCAGCAGGTAAAGCTCCAGCACCGCCAGCGGCAGCAGAACGTGCGCGAAGGCCAGAAAGATATCGAAGGGCCCATCGAACGCCTTGGTGTGACCGACCGGCCCGCCGTGCGCGGTGAACCACAGCATCATGCCCAACCGATAGAAGAACACGCCCAGCATCAGCACGAAGGTTCGCAGCGCCCAGCGTCGGTGCGCTTCGAACCGCCGCGCCATCGCCAGCCGCAGGGCCTGGGTCGCGCAGGCCGTCAGCAGCGCCGCGTTCAGCGTATTGCCGATCGCCATGTAGACGCCGGCCACCGCCCCGCGCGTGAAGGCAATGAACACCCCCGATCCCGCGATCGCATAGGCCACCGCGACGAACACTCGGCCGTTCCATCGGTGGAAGCCGGGCGCGCGCGTCCGGATATCGGGGATCATCTGCAGGGCGGCCATGAAGGTCACGAACGTCGCCATCAGCAGATGGACGCCCAGCGCCAGGTTTCCCGAGACGTCGCCAGGCGTGTAGCCGTGCCCCTTGGGAAGCATCACGTTCCAGCGGTCCCAACGCCCCGTGACCGCGCCCACGCCGTAGAGGCCGACGATATACATTCCGAACGCCCAAAGCCCGGCCATCAGAGCGGCGAACCAGGCCACGGTCGTGGTTCTCAGCGCCTTGGCGGCGATCTTCTCCATGCTCATTCTCGCTCATTCCCGTCGTTCTACCCTCTCGCTTTAGAGATCGAGCAGGAAGCGAGCCATGACGCCTGGCGACACGAACTTGACCTCCGCGATCACCCTGATACCGCTCGACCATGGTCAGCGCGGAGATTCAGGCGACGGTTTCGGGCGGGTTCTTCGGGGCCCTGCTGGAATTCGCCGTCTCGCTGGGCGCGGATCGCGAGACGCTCTTGGCGCGCGCCCAGGTGACGTCCGACGATCTGGCGGATCCGGACGCCCGTATCCCGTTGTCCGCCTACAAGGCGCTCTATCGCGCCGGCGAAGCGCTGACCGGGGAGCCGGCCCTCGCTCTGAAATTTCCAGAGGCCACGCGCTTCGAGCACATCTCGATCGTTGGCCTGATCTGTCAGTCGGCCGACACCATGGGCGGGGCGTTGAAGCAGCTAAACCGCTTCTCGCGGCTGGTGGTCGAGGTCGATGGGGTTTCGGACGGTCCGCGCTTCCAACTGATTTCAAAGGACGGCGAACTCTGGCTCGAGGATCGTTGCGCCAACGCCGACGACTTTCCCCAGTTGGTCGAGGCGGCGCTTGGCCGGTTTGTCTGCGAGATGGCCCGCCACTATCCCGATTTCGCGTTCGTCCGCGCGGTGTGCCTGACTCGTGAACGGCCCGCCCACGCGGCCGAGTACGAACGGATCCTGCGCGCGCCGGTCACATTCGGCGCGGCCTGGAACGCCTTGCGGATCGAACCGACCTGGCTGAGCCTGCGGATCCACCGGCCCAATCCCTACGCCTTTGGCCTGTTCAACAGCCGCGCCGATCAGCTGCTGAAGAGCTTGATCGCGTCCAAGACCAGCCGAGGCCAGGTCGAGGCCCTGCTGATCCCCCTGCTCCACACGGGCGAGTTGGCCATGGCCGATATCGCCGCGAGAATGGGCCTGTCGCGTCAGACCCTCTATCGCCGCCTCAAGCGCGAAGGCGTCAGCTTCGACCAGGTGTTGGACGCTCTCCGCCACCGGATGGCGCTCGATTACCTGGAACAGCTGTCGGTCAACGAGACCGCCTATCTGGTCGGCTTCTCCGAGGCCAGCGCCTTTTCCCGGGCGTTCCGGCGCTGGACGGGCGCCAGTCCTCGCGCCCGAAAGGCTTCCTAGAGCGTGATAGCCGAAAGTGTAAGCGGTTTCGGCGGTTATCACGCTCTAAATGTTTGATTTATAGCCTTATTTTTCCGTTCGAATGATTCCATTCGAGCGGATAAGGCTCTAGGCGCAAGCTAGGGGCAAGAAGCGCGAATAGGAAACGCGCTTCTTGCTCCAGGTTCTTGTTTTCGCACGGCCTTGGCGAAAAGCCGGCGCGCGATGCTCCAAAGATTCAATGCACGGTCGGCGCGGCGTCGAGACCGTCGATGGCCTTGGCGGGCTCGCGCGCCGACCAGCCGAAGGCGGCGATGACCAGATAGCAGACGGCCGGAACGAACATCGCCAGGCCCAGGCTGCCGATGTGGTCGGCGGTGAAGCCCGTCACCGGCGGGATCACCGCTCCGCCGACGATGGCCATGCAAAGCAGGCCGGACGCGGCCGGGGTCTTCTTGCCCATGCCGTCGATGCCCAGGGTGAAGATGGTCGGGAACATGATCGAATTGAACAGGCCCACCGCCAGCAGGGCGTAGCCGGCCGTCACGCCCGAGGTCAGGGCCGAGGTGGTGATCAGGGCCACGGCGACCAGGGCGCAGCAGGTCAGCACCTTGCCGGGTGAGACGCGGGCCAGCACCACGGAGCCCAGCAGACGGCCGACCATGGCCCCGCCCCAGTACCAGGACAGCATCTTGCCGGCGGCCGACAGCGACAGGCCCAGCGTGCTGGGCTGCGCCAGATAGCTGGTCATGAAGGTGCCGATCGACACCTCGGCGCCCACATAGACGAAGATGCACAGCACCGCGAAGGCCAGGCGCTTGTACTTCAAAAGGGCCAGCATCTCGCCCAGGCCGGCGGCGGCCTCGGCCTGCGGGGCCTTGTCGTTCTTGCGCAGGACCCAGAACAGCAGCGCCAGGACCAGCAGTCCGGAAGCGATGATCATGTAAGGCGTCTGGACGGCGTGGGCCTGGGTGTGGCGCAGCGCTTCCAGCTGGGCCGGCGACAGCACGGCCGCGTCCGGCGCTTTCTCGATGTGCTTGAGGATCAGGGCCGAGCCGACGAACGGCGCCAGATAGGTGCCAAACGAGTTGAGGAACTGAGCGAACGTCAGGCGGCTGGAGGCCGTCTCGCTCTTGCCCAGCAGGGCCACCAGGGGATTGGCCGCGACTTGCAGCAGGGTGATGCCGGAGGCCAGGATGAACAGCGCCCCGAGGAAGCCATAGTACACGCCGGTATTGGCGGCCGGCGCGAACAGCAGACAGCCGACCATCATCACGACCAGCCCGACGACGACGGCGCGCAGATAGCCCAGGCGGCTGAGCACCCAGCTCGACGGCAGCGACATCAGGAAGTAGGCGCCGAAGAAGCAGGTCTGGGTCAGGGCCGTCTGGAAGTTGTTCAGCTTGAACAGCGACTTCAGCGCCGGGGCCACCAGATCGACCAGACAGGTCGAAAAGCCCCAGGCGAAGAACAGAAGGATGACAAACGGCAGCAGCACGCCGCCTGACTTGCCCGCGCCATTTTGACCTGTCTCGCCCGAAGGCGCGACCGCGCCGCCCATGCCCGCCATCGCCCGACGTCTCCCTAGTGCATCGTTACCGAGTCCGTCTTAGCGCGGACGCGGCCATTCATCGGATGCGTGACAACGTTGTCAACAGAATCTTGCTTTGGAGCCGCCCCGGAAACGCCGCTGGAGGAACCGATCGTTCTTCCGTCCGCTTGTTCCAGCGAACAGGAGATCCGCATGTCGGTACTGGCGATCCTCATGATTTCGGGGCTTTTCGTGCTGGCGGCGATGGTCGGCCTAGCGGACGCTTTCCTGCATCTGATCCTGTGGATCATCGGCCGACTGAGGACCCCGAAATCCGAGCGGCCGGTTCAGCCCCCCGCGCAGGGGATCACCGCGTAGCGCGGAGCGATCAGCCAGCTATTGCCCCCGATATTGCCGACCAGTTCCAAGGCGTAGGGCGCCTTGGGCGACCAGTCCCGAGCCTGAAGACCCTGGTCCAGCGCCGCTGGCGTCCAGCGTGGCCAGACGATCCAGGCCGGCGCGTCCTTCGCCGCGCAGAAGGCCCGCACCTGATCCAGCCTGGGCGCGGGCGGCCGCGTCGGATCCACGCTCAGCGGCCGCATCCAGTCGTCGCCCACGAAGCCGCCGGCGCGCAGCCGGCCCACGCGGTCGCGCAAACCCATCGCCAGCGGCCGGGAGAATACGACCCCGGCGCTCTGCACCTTGCTGGCCCAGCTGGGCCGTCCGATCAACTCCCAGGGCTCCATGTCCCCGACCAGCCAGAGGACCTCACCCGGCTTCCCGGCGGTCATGGCCGCCAGCGCGGGATCAAGGCCCTCGTCGCGATGGCGGACATAGTCCGAGCGGTCGTCCCAAGTCAGGGCCGCGAGCCCGCCGATCGCGGCGACGGCGAGGATGGCCATCCCCGGCGAAGGCGCGCGCCAACCGCGACCGATCCATACGGCGATGACCGTGGCGACGACGAGACCGGGCGCGACGCTGTTCCAGACGAGCCCCTGGCTGAAGGGCCAGGCAGTCGGCATGTTCGAGAGGGCGTGAAGCAGCCCAAGGCCGCGCACGGCCCCATAGAACGCGATCGACAAGGCCAGAAACCCGATCGCGATGCCGGTGAACAGCTTGGGTCGGCTGAACTCCAGCCTGTCTCCCAGCAGCGCCAACAGAAGTCCGACCGGCGCGAAGATCAGGCCCAGGTCCCCCATGTCCCGGAACAGCCAGGCCGCGACGAGGAAGGACAGGCTCAGCCAGCCGGCGGGACCGCGCCGAGGCAGCTCGATCGCCAGCAGCGCCAGGCAGATCGTCGAGAGCACCGCCATCGGCTGCAGCATTCGCCAGGTCTGGACTTGCAGAAACAGCAGCAGCGAAAGGCGATCAGCCAGGATCTCCACGGCGACGACGCCCACGAGGCCGGCGATCAGCGCGCCCAGCGCCAGGCGACGCGGCGCGCCGCTCAGCAGCAGGGCGCCCGCCGCGACCGTGCAGGCCTGGGCGGCCATGCGGCTCCACGCCTCGGGTTTCCAGAACATCGGGAAGAGGACCGGGCTGCGCGCCTCGACCACCGCGCGCCAGTCCGGATCCATGACGGTGACGATCCGCTCGGCGACCGGCAGATGCAGCAGGCCCGCGACGGTCAGCAGCGCCAGGCCGACCAGACCGGCCCAAAGCCAGCGGCGGTCCTCGAGACACATGGCCATGGCGATGGCGGCGGCCGAGCACAGCCCCATGATCGGATGGAACACCATGCCAAGGCCGCAGACCGCCAGGGCCAGGAACCGCCGGCCGGAGAGATAGACGCCCATGCCCGCCAGGCCCGCCGCTTCGGCCAGGCCGCGCGGCGTCGCCAGCGGCTCGCCGAAGCTGATCACGTCCATCGGACCGTACAGCGGCGGCAGCGCGACCAGGAAGACCAGGGCGGCCCAGCGCACGGCGGGCGGACGATCGGCCAGCAGTCGCTGGACGAGGAAGGTCGCGGCCGCGAACCACAGCAGCAGCGTGACGACGACGATGGCGAGGGTCCCGGCCTGCAGGCCCAGGCCCTGGATCAGCTTGGACAGCATCGGCGTGTAGAGGCTGAACCCGAACTGGCCGTCGTTGACGAACATCAGGTCCTTGCCGATGTCGCCCCAGCCCGCCTTGGCCATGGCGTCGGCCACGTACAGCCGCGCGTCATGGCGCACGCCCTGATAGGGCCGGCTGAGCAGGAAGAGGCCGAACGCGGCCAGAATCCCAAGCCACGGCCCCTTGATCAGGCCCTGGAGACGTTGGCGCGACGCGGTCACGGCTGGATGGCGGGCGAGCGCCCGGCGCGGAACAGCAGCGCCTTGCGGACGACGAAATTGAAGACGAAGACGATCCCGGCCGTCGGGATCTTGGCCAGCCCCGGCCCCATATGCAGTCCCCCGACCCACAGCGCCATCAGCCCCTGGGTCAGGACCAGACCCGCCAGGCCCACGGCCAGAAAGCCGGCGAACTCGCTCCGGCGGTCGGCGACCGCGCGGTGACGGAAGACCACGGAGACCGAGAGAGCGTAGGTGACGGCCATCCCGCTCAGGAAACCCGTCGCCGACGCGACCAGGTAGTTCACGCCGAGGCGTGTCAGCAGCAACAGCAGCCCCCAGTCCAGCCCCAGCGCCAGGGCGCTGGCGAAGCCGTAGAGAACGAGCTCGCGCAGCCCTTCGGGCAGACGCCTCCAGAGCCGCGTCACCTCGCCCATGATCAGGCGGCGACCTTCTTGGGCACGGCGCGTTCGCTGCGCAGGGCCTCGCGCGCGCCCGAGACGCCGGCTTCGCCGTACTCGGCGTCTTCGTTGACCTCCCAGACGTCGTGGATCAGCTCGCCGGCGATGATGTTCTCGGCGGTGAGGACGCCGGTCATCATGGCGTGGTCCTGATTGTTGTACTTGTGCATCCCGTTGCGGCCGACCAGGTGCAGGCCCGGGAAGTGCATCTTCAGATCCAGGCGGATCATCTTGATGTGCTCGGCATAGGCGTCGTCATAGACCGGATAGGCCTTGTGCTGACGCACCACGCAGGCGTCGTAGACGTCGGCCGGGTCCATCAGGCCGATCTTGCCGATCTCGCGCTTGGCCTGGGCGACCAGTTCCTCGTCCGAAGCGGTCCACAGGCCGTCGCCCTCGAAGCAGAAATATTCCAGGCCCAGGCACGTCGAGACGCCGTCCGGGATCATTTCTGGCGACCACGAACGGAAGTTCTGCACCCGGCCGACCTTCACCGACGGATCGTGGATATAGATCCAGTTGTCCGGCAGTTCCTTCTGCGGCTTGCCGATCAGCACGACCGTCAGGAAGTCGCGGTACATCAGCTCGCCGGCGTGGAACAGGCTGATCGGGGTCGGGCTGATGGCGCCCATCAGCTCGCGGATCGGGGCCGAGGAGACGACGTCGTCGGCGGTGTAGATTTCCGTCTTGCCGTCGTGGCTGGTGACAGAGACCGTCCAGATCCCGGCCAGCTTGTCATAATGCAGGCCATCGACCTTGCGCCCCATGCGGACCTCGCCGCCCAGGGCGGTGATCTTCTCGGCGCAGGCCTCCCACATCATGCCGGGACCCTTGCGGGGGTAGCGGAAGCTCTCGATCAGGGTCTTGGGCGAGCCCTCCACGGTCGCCTTGGCCTTGACGCCCAGCGAGCGCTTCAGACCGTCGATGATCGCCGCGCCCAGGTCCAGGCCCTTGATGCGCTGGCTGGCCCAGTCGGCCGAGATCTCGTCGCAGCTCATGCCCCACACCTTCTCGGTGTAGGTCTTGAAGAAGATCGAGAACAGCTTCTCGCCGAACTGATTGCGGACCCACTGGTGGAAGGTGGTCGGGTTCTCGATCGGGTTCAGCTTGGCCCAGCCGAACGAGGCCATGCACTTGGTCGCCGTCCAGACGCCCAGATTGGCCAGGGCCTCGAAGGCCTTCAGCGGATAGGCGTAGAACTTCTCGCGATAATAGATGCGCGACAGGCGCGGCCGGTCGATGAAGTCGTCGGGCAGGATCTCGTTCCAGAGGTCGACGATCTCCTTGCTCTTCGAGAAGAAGCGGTGGCCGCCGATGTCGAACTTGAAGCCCTTGTAGTCCACGGTGCGGCTGATGCCGCCCACATAGACCGGGTCCATTTCCAGCACGGTCACGCCGCGCCCGGCCTTGGCCAGGGTGTAGGCGGTGGTCAGGCCGGCCGGACCGGCGCCGATCACCAGGGTTTCAACGTGCTGGGCCATGGCCCCCTCCAAATGCCGCTTCTGGGCAAATCCCGTTTCGACACACAGGATGGGGCTCCTTGGTTAAGGCGATGTCCCCAGGCTTGGTGAATCCGCGTTAATTGTGAATGACGGCTGTTCGCGCCGCATCGCGGTCTTGGAACGCGAGCGACGCCATGGCACGTTGACGGCGGACACCGCTCCGCACCGGGCGCGCGCACCGCCGTTCCCGCCCCATCCCGCAAGAGAGACAGAGCGATGACCTCATCGACCTCGACCATTCGGTTCGGCCGTCTGGCCGCGTCCGCCTTCACCCGCGACATCCAGGCGTCCTTCGCCTTCTATCGCGACGTGCTGGGCTTCGAGGCAGTGTTCCAGAACGGCGACCCGGTCGGCTTCATGATCCTGGTGAAGGACAAGGCCGAGCTGCATCTCAGCCTAGTCAGGGACCACAAGCCCTCGCCCCCCAACATCGCCCATCTGATCGTCGACGACGTCGACGCCCTGCACGATGTGCTGGTCGCCGCCGGCGTGAGGATCATCAAGTCTCTGGCCGACAAGGACTACGGCCTGCGCGCCTTCGTCTTCGCCGATCCCGACGGCAACCGTATCGACGTCGGGCAGCCCATGGCTCCGGTCGCCGAGGCCGCCCTCCATGTCGAGCGCCGCCGGGCGCCGGGCTCGACCTTCCGCAATGTCGGACTGGCGGACACCGTGTTCGAGGACGTCAATCTTGGCGGCGCGCGCTTTTCCGACGTCAACCTGGCCGGCGCGCGACTGGAGAACGTCAACCTCTCGGGCGTGACCATCGACAACGCCAATATCGAGGGCCTGACGATCTTTGGCATCGACATCCACGCTCTGGTGCAAGAAAGCCTGAAGCGGGGCGGCTGAAACAACGCGCGGAAACGCGCGGCCGCCGGCTTTCAGCCAAAGCGATGCGAAAACAAAAGCCTGGAGCAAGCCCCCGCGGCTTGCTCCAGATCACATCCGTCGCCGCTTAAGCATCCTTCCCGACACAACGGCGTTGTGTCGCTCGAGGGACCTTAACCGGTGAGGACAACATGCCCCGTCTCATCATCGTCGGCCTGACCGTCGCGGCCATGGCCTTGCCCGCCGTCATGGCGCCCACCGCGGCCGACGCCGCCTCGTGCCGAGAACGCAAGGCCACCGGCACGGTGCTGGGCGGCCTGGGCGGCGCTCTGCTCGGCAACGCCGTCTCCAAGGGCGGCGGCGGCCTGATCATCGGCGGCGTCGGCGGCGCGCTGGTCGGTCGCGAGATCGGCAAGAGCGGCTGCCGTACTCGCACGGCCTACTACGCGCCCGCGCCGCGCCCGGCCGCGAGGTCCGTCGAGCCTCGGCCCGTGCGCCAAGTCTACTATGACGCCCGGGGTAATCCGGTCGCCGCCTACGGCGGGACCTATCAGACGGTCTCGACCAGCCCGCCCGGCGGCGCCTGCCGCAACGCGACGATCTCCTATTACGACGATCGCGGTCGCCTGGACCATCGCGACGTCCAGATCTGCCCCCGCTGACCTTCAACCCCCACGGAAAACCAGATGATCCGCAAGCCCGTGATGGCCGCCCTGGCTATCGCCGCCCTGGGACTCGCCGCCTGCGAGGACCGCCACGAAGCCATGGCCAATCCCAAGATCTGCGCCGACTTCAAGACCAATCCCGGCGCGTCGGCGGCGGCCGATCCCTCGACCCCGGTCGAGGAATGCGCGCGCCGCTGGGCCTATAGCCTGGCCGGCTCGAAGGACAGCGCCGAGGTAGTGGCCGACGCCGTGGTCGCCGCGTGCGCGTCGGCGCTCGGCAAATGGAACCAGGCGTCGCTGGGCCAGACCGCGCCGGGGGCCGAGCAGGCCCTCAGCCTGACCACCGGCCAGCCGACCAACCCGCTGGCCGAGCACAACGCCTTCGCCCAGGGCCGCGCCCTGCTCTATGTGGTCGAGGCCCGCGCCGGCCGTTGCAAGCCGCCGCCGGTCAGCAACGGCGTTCCGGCCGGCCTTTAAAGGCTAGGCTTCAACGCCCTCTGCGAAGCGCTTGGCTTGGGCGATCCAGGCGTCGCGCTCGGCGCGGCCCTTGAGGTTCAGCAACTGGTCGAACGAGGCCAACTCGTCGGGAGTCCAGGCGGCGATCTGGCTAAAGGTCGTCACGCCAAGCTCGCCCAGCGAGGCGGCCAGCTTGGGGCCGACGCCGACCAGGCGCGTGAGGTCGTCGCCAACCTGGGTCACGGCCGCCTGGACCGCTTCGGCGGCGGCTTCCACGGCCGGTTCGACCGGCTCGACCGCGACCGTTTCCACCGTCTCGGCGGCTTCGACCACCGCCTCGGCGACATCTTCATTGGCGGCGGCGATGGCTTCCACGGCCTGCTCCGCGACCGGCTCGACGGTCTCGTGAACCGCTTCGGGGATCGCGGCGACCGCCTCGATCACCGGTTCGGGCTCGGCGAGCGGCGTAGCCTCGACCGGCGGCGCCACGGGTTCCGGGGCCACGGCCATCAGCGCCTCGAGGTTCACCGCCTCGCGCCAGCGGGACGCCCACCACCAATAGGCCGCGCCGGCCGCCGCCGCGCCGCCGAACATCGCCCACAGGGGCGAGATCGCCCCGACCGCCACGCGCGGCGCGGTCTCGGGCTGGACCTTGTCGCTGGAATACTCAGGAAGAAAGCTGAAGATCGAAACCATGGCGCGCTCCGCAGGCGATAGGTGAAACCCCGATCTATTGCGGTGCAGCATAACACGGAAAATACGTTCGCGAGTGCAAAAATATTGCCGTAAGGGCAACTCGCGACCTCAAGCCAGTCCGACGGCCTTCAGAGCCACGCCCGCCACCACCAGCGCGGCGACGAGACCCAGCATCGGCAGCCGCGTGGCGAAGGTCAGCATCAAGGCCAGGATCGTCAGACCCGCCGCCGCGGGGTCAAGACTGGAGAAGTCCGGCGCCAGCGCGCGCAGCGGTCCCAGCGTCACCGTCCGACCGCTGCGGAACAGCAGGTGGACGGCGAACCAGAAGGCCAGCTGGCCGATCACCCCCACGGACGCGGCGGAGATCAGCGCCAAGGCCCGGGCCGGTCGCGGCCGGCGGCCCCAGCGCTCGAACAGCGGCCCGCCGCCGAAGATCCACAGAAACGATGGCGCGAAGGTCGTCCAGGCCGCCATCAGCCCGCCCAGCAATCCCAGCGTCCACGCCCATTCGGGCGCGGCGGTCTGATACGCGCCGACGAAGCCGACGAAGACGAAGACCAGGATCAGCGGTCCCGGCGTCGTCTCGGCCAGGCCCAGGCCATCCAGCATCTGGCTCGCCGTCAGCCAGCCGAACACCGAAGCCGCCTGCCCCAGATAGGCCAGCGCCGCATAGGCGCCGCCGAAGCTGACCGCCGCAAGTCCGCCGAAGGTCAGGCCCATCCAGGCCAGCGGCGAGCCCGGCGCTAGGACCCAGGTCAAGGCGATCGGCGCCAGCCACAACGCCAGGCAAACCAGCGCCGTGCGGGGACGTCCGGCGACCGGCGCGCCATCGGACGCGGGCGCCTCGCCCTCGCCGTCTCGCGCGGTCAGCCAGCCCAGCAGGCCCGCGCCGAGCACCACCAGCGGAAACGGAACGCCGCTGAAGGCCAGCAACACGAAGGCGGCGGCGCAGACGAGAACGGCCATCCGGTCTTTCAACGCGCGCTTGCCCATGCGCAGCAGCGCCTGGAGCACCAGGGCGACCACCGCCGCCTTCAGGCCCAGCAGCACCGGCCCGACCCAGGTCGAGCGGCCGTGAACGACGTACAGCGCCGAAAGGCCCAGCATCACCCCAAGTCCGGGCAGCACGAACAGCAGGCCCGCCGCGACGCCGCCCCGGATCCCGTGCAGCCGCCAGCCGATCCACGTGGCCAGTTGCTGAGCCTCTGGACCCGGCAGCAACATGCAGAAGCTCAAGGCGCGGGCGAAGGCGTCCTCGTCGATCCAGGCGCGGGTCTCGACGGTCTCGCGATGCAGCAGGGCGATCTGGCCCGCCGGCCCGCCAAAGCCCAGCAGGCCGATCTTCAGCCAGACCCGCAGGGCTTCACCGAAGGCGGGCGGCGAACGCTCGCGCACGGCCCTACGTCCGCCAGACGCGCGAGCGGCCGCCGGGCTCGCCCAGGCGCGCGGCGATCCAGTCTCCGGCCTCTCCCGCCGCCGGGTCGACGGCGGCCGGCGCGCCGATCATCACCATCGCGCAGCCGTTCATCTTCATGGGATCGATCAGGGGCCGAAGGCGCAGTTCCGCGACGAGCAGGTCTCCGGTGACGGTCTCCATGTCCCGCAGGAAGGCGTCGAACGTCTCCAGATCCTTGATCGGCAGCCAGATGGCCAGGGCCGCGTCCGGGGCGCGCCTCAGAACCTCGCGGGTCGTGGCGACGATGCGGTCATAGTCGTCTGGCCGCTCGAACGGCGGGTCGATGACCACGAAGGCTCGGCCGCCCTTGCCGGCTTGTCGCGCGGCGGTCTCGAAGCCATCGGCTTGCGCGACCAAGCAGGTCGGCAGGGTCGCCAAGGTCCGCCGCAGCAGCGCGACGTCGTCCGGACGCAGCTCGCAGCCGGTGTAGCGATCGCTCTTGCGCAGATGCCCGCCGAGCAGCAACGGCGAGCCGGGATAGAGGTCGGCGTCCGATCGGCTGAGCGCCGCGACCGCCGCCAGGAGCGGCGCGAACACCGACGGCGCGTCGGTCGCCCGCCGCAGGCGCGAGATCCCCGCTTGCGCCTCGCCCGATCGCCGCGCCATCTCGCCGGCCAGGTCGTAGGCGCCCGCGCCGGCGTGAGTGTCGATCACCGCCAGCGCCTCGCTCTCGGCTTGCAGCGCCGATAGCAGGGCCAGAAGGATCGCGTGCTTGTGCAGGTCCGCGAAATTACCGGCGTGGAAGGCGTGGCGGTAGTTCATGGCCCGCTCCCTACCACGCCCCGTGCGCGCGGCCAGCCTCGCGCAGTTCGGCGATCATCGTGTCCTTCAGGGTCTGGGGCGCCACGATCTCGATGTCGCCGCCCCAGGTGAAGAGGTGCCAGGCCAGCTCCCGCATCCCGCCGGCCCGGAAGGTCACCGTGACCGAGCCGTCCGGATCCTGGGTCACCTTCTGGGTCGCGTGGAAGCGCCAGCGCAGCGCGTCCTCGGCCCGGCTGGGCTTGATGCGCAGGACCACGTCCTGGATTTCGTCGTGATAGATGCCGAAGCTCTCGTCGGCGAAGGCCTGCAGCGAGAAGTCCTCGGGCGGCGGCGCGGGGGTGTCCAGCACCTTCAAGTCGCTCATCCGGTCCAGGCGCCAAGAGCGCGGCTTGCCGCCCGCGCCCTCCAGCGCGACCAGATAGTTGCTGCGCCCGAACAAGACGCCCAGCGGCGTCACCTCACGCCGGCGTCCCGGCGTGCTGCCGCCCTCGTAGCGGAACGACAGCCCCGAGAGGCCCTTGATCGCCGCGCGGATGGCGCTGAGCACTTGCTGGTCCTCGAACGGACGCGGACCCGCGTGAACGGCGATGGTCTCGGCCTGGACCAGGGCCTCGACATCGGGGGCGACGCGCCGACGCGCCGCGCCGCGCAGGGCCGATAGCAGCTTGCCCTCCAGGGCGTACAGCGAGGCGGCGCGGGCCTCGGCGCCGGAGGCCTTGTAGCCATCGGCGGCGGTGCGCAGGGCGGCCAGCTCCTCGGCGGTCGGGGTCTGGAACACGCCGTCCAGACCCGAGGGAATGCGGAAGCGCTTGGTCGGCGGGTCGTCGATCGCCTCCATTTGCGGGAAGGCCGCCCAGACCGCGTCGCGCATCCGCTCGGCGGTGCGGCGGCCGACGTCCAGGGCGCGCGCCATCTCGTCCAGGGTCATGCCCTCGGCCGAGCCAGCCAGCATACGGGCCAGGTCCAGCAGGCGGGTTGCTTTCTCGTGTCTCATGAGCGGCACTCTATACGACCGTTTCTGTCGCAAGGCCCGCACATTCTTCAGGCATCGACACTGGAGAACCCGATGTCCCGCGAAATCCGCTCCGCTTTGGCCCGCTCCTTTTTGGCCAGCCCCTCTTGGGCCTGCCCCGCCTGGGCGGTGGCGCCGGTCAGCCAGGCCTTGATCTCGGCCGTGATGGACTTCGCCGACATCCATCGCGAACTCGGCGGCGGCCGCACCCTTCGCCGGATCAGCCACGAGCGGGCCGCCAAGGCCGACATGTTCCTGCTGCTGGGTCGCGACGTGGAACGGGTCACCGATATCGGTCTCGTCTGGAACGACCGCGAGGATCAGATCGTCCGCGTCATCGACGACGCCGAACTGCGCGAGTCGCGCCTGACGGCCTGGGAAGAGGCTTTCGACCTGTTCGAGACCGAAGAGACCGATGAAGCGGCCGAACCGATGCGCCTGGTCGCCTGACGCGGACGTCGCGGCCTCCGCCTTCGCCACCTCAGCGCGCGGCCAAGGCCACGCTTCTGCCTAAAATCCGAGACCGATCGCCGCGCAAAGGGGCGCCCATTGGGCGCTCGCGCGGCTGTGGCGTTTTTCTGACAGCCCACCATTGCCGAACGCCGAAACTCTGATCCCATGAATAGATCGGACAGTACCCGATGTATTTTTAGTGCCCGCGTTAAAAACGATAAACTCGGGGAGAAAAACGTCATGGAGAAGGAATCCGGCATGCGCCAATAAACACAATGAGGGGGCTATTAATGACTCAAGGCTTTAAACCCGCGCTGTTGGCGGGTATTTCCGTTCTATCCATTACTCTCGGATACTCGGCGAGCGCTCTGGCCGCCGCCGCGCCAGCCGCGGCCCCGACACCGGGGACCGAAGTCGACACCGTGATTGTCACCGGCACGCGCCAGACGGGCCTGCGTGTCGTCGACAGCCCGGCCCCCGTTCAGGTGGTCGACACCAGCACGCTTGAACGCACCGGCCAGGTGGACCTGCGCCTGGGCCTCGCCAATCTGGTGCCGTCCTTCAACGCCCAGGCCTTCGGCGGCGACACCGCCAACCTGACCCTTTCGGCCCGCCTGCGCGGCCTTTCGCCCAACCAGGCCCTGGTTCTGGTCAACGGCAAGCGCCGCCACACCACGGGCAACCTCGCCGTTCTGTCCGGCGTCTACCAAGGCGCCGCCGCCGCCGACCTCGGCTTCATTCCAATGGCCGGCATTGGTCGGATCGAAGTGCTGACCGACGGCGCCGCCGCCCAATACGGCACCGACGCCATCGCCGGCGTCGTCAACATCATCCTGAAGAAGAACGCCTCGGGCGGGACCATCTCGGCCACCGGCGGCGAATATTTCGATGGCGGCGGCAAGACGGCCGGCGCCTCGGTCAATATCGGCATGGCCCCGACCGAAAAGAGCTACCTGAACCTCACGGTCGAGACCAAGTACCACGGCTTCTCGAACCGCGGCCTGCCGGACCAGCGGATTTCCAACCCCGCCAGCCCCAGCTATTCGGCGACCAACAACGCCATCGAGAGCCAGATCCCGGGCTATCCGAACCTGAACCTGATCTCGGGCGACGCCGAATACCGCCTGAGCAACTTCGCCTATAACGGCGGCGTCGACCTGCCGGGCGACTTCGAGCTCTATTCGTTCGGCACCTATGGCCACAAGGACGCCTCGGCCTACGAAAACTATCGTCGTTTCAACCGCATCTCGGGCAAGCAAGGCGCGGCCGACCGTCCCTTCCCGCTGGGCTTCAGCCCCCGCGAGCGGATCATCGAGGACGACTACGCCATGACCTGGGGCCTGTCCGGCAAGGTCGCGGGCTGGGACGCGGACCTCTCGGCCACCTACGGCAAGGACGACATCGAGGTGCGCGTCGAGAACTCGGCCAACGCCAGCCTCTACGCCGACACCTCGACGCTCACGACCAAGGGCTTCACCCCGACGTCGTTCCACGCCGGACGGTGGATGACCACCCAATGGACCAACAACCTGGACCTGCGCCGCGGCTTCGACGTCGGCCTGGCCGCGCCGCTGGACGTCGCCTTCGGCGTCGAACAGCGTCGCGACACCTACAAGATCGGCGCCGGCGACACCGCTTCGACCTACAAGGAAGGCTCGCAGTCCTATCCGGGCTTCTCCAAGACCGACGCCGGCGGCCATGCCCGGACCAGCTGGGCGGCCTATACCGACCTCGCGGCCAATCCGATCACCGAATGGAAGATCGACGCGGCCCTGCGCTTCGAGCACTTCAGCGACTTTGGCGACACCACCGTCGCCAAGCTGACCAGCCGCTATGACTTCAGCGACAAGTTCGCCCTGCGCGGCACGGTGTCGACCGGCTTCCGCGCCCCGACCCTGGCGGAGTCGTTCTACTCGGCCACCAACGTCTCGCCGACCAGCGCCTTCGTGCAGTTGGCGCCGAACTCCAACGCCGCGCGCCTCTTGGGCATCGACAAGCTCAAGCCCGAAAAGTCCAAGAACTTCAGCATCGGCTTCGTGGCCCACCCGCTGCCCAAGCTGACGGCGACGGTCGACGCCTACCAGATCAAGCTGTCCAACCGGATCTTCGGCTCCAGCTCGATCTACGGGATGCGCAACGGCGTGATCGTCAACTCGAACGTCAACGCCGCCATCGCCGCCAACGGCAACGTGCTGGACAGCACCGTGACCAGCACCGGCATCAACATCTTCTCGAACGGCCTGGACACCCGCACTCGCGGCATCGACGTGGTGATGTCGTACCCGACGGACCTTGGCGACTATGGTCACATCGACTGGACGCTGAGCGGCAACTACAACCAGACCAAGATCACCAAGGTGAAGGCCGCGCCGACCGCCCTGGGCACGACCAGCGGTGCATTCCCGACCGGCCAGATCCTGTTCGCCGGCAACGCCGCCGACCTGCTGGAAAAGGCCGCGCCGAAGTACAAGGTCGGGCTGAACGGCCTCTACACCTTCCACAAGGTGTCGCTGACCGTGACCGAGACCTTCTACGGCAAGGCCGAGGCGCTTTCCGACCCCGGCACCGGCCCGCTGCTGAACACCGTGGCCAGCGCCACGGCGATCACCGACGCCGAGCTGTCCTACAAGTTCCCGATGGGCGTCACCGCCGCGATCGGGGCCAACAACCTGTTCAACAAGTATCCGGACAAGTTCTCGGCCGCCTTCCAGGCCGCCTGCGTCGCCTCCGGCTCGGGCTGCGTCACCCAGTATCCCTCGTTCTCGCCCTACGGCATCAACGGCGGCTACTACTACGGGCGCCTGACCTTCGCCTTCTGAGGCGGAGCGACGGGCTGAAACGCGAAGGGGCGGGCCGAGAGGTCCGCCCCTTTTGCTTCGAGGACGACGTTGCCAGAGGTATTCATTTCCATAATATTGGAAATATGGAATCAAAGCCCGCGATCAACATGCTCTCCGCCCTCGGTCACGAGGGCCGTCTGGCGGTCTTTCGTCTGCTGGTGAAGGCCGGCCCGCAGGGGATCGCGGCGGGCGAGATCGCGCGCGGGCTCGCCGTGCCGCCAAACAGCCTCTCGGCCAATCTCAACATTCTGTCCCACGCCGGCTTGATCGCTTCGCGACGAGAAGGACGGTCGATCATCTACTCGGCGGACTATGGCGCGATGAGCCGATTGCTGGCCTTCCTGATGGAAGACTGCTGCGGCGGCGCGCCGGAAATTTGCACGCCCCTGGACGCGATCCTCGCCCGCGCGAAGGCTTGCGCGCCCGGCTCGGCCTGCTGACATGGGACGCTTCGACGCCCTCCGACGCCTGACGGCCGAAAGCCTTGGCGCGGCCCTTTTGCTGGCCGTGGTGATCGGCTCCGGAATCATGGGCGAGCGTCTGGCGGGCGGAAACACCGCCATCGCCCTGCTCGCCAACGCGCTGGCGACCGGCGCGGCCTTGGTCGTGCTGATCGGAGTGTTCGGACCGATCTCCGGCGCCCACTTCAACCCGGTCGTGACCCTGATCGCGGCGCTGCGACGCGAGATCCCCTGGCGGCTGGCCCTGGCTTATCCCATCGCCCAGATCCTCGGCGCCATTGTCGGCGTCTGGGCCGCGCACGCCATGTTCGGCGCGCCGATCCTCCAGATCTCGACCCACTCACGGACAGGCGGCGCGCTCGTCTTGTCGGAGGGCGTCGCGACTTTCGGTCTGATCGTGACGATCCTGGGAACGGCGCGTTTCCGGCCGGAGAATACGGCGATGGCCGTCGGCCTCTACATCGTCGCCGCCTATTGGTTCACCGCCTCGACCGCGTTCGCCAATCCCGCGGTGACGATCGCGCGCTGCTTATCCAACACCTTCGCCGGCATAGCCCCGTCCAGCGCGCCGGCGTTCATCGCGGCCCAGGTCGTCGGCGCGCTGCTCGCGGCGAGCGTTCTGGGCTGGCTGCTCAAAGCGGAAAAGACTTCATGAGCGACGACGACTTTCCGATCACCGTGTTCCACAATCCGGCCTGCGGCACATCGCGCAACGCCGTCGCCATGATCGAGGCGGCCGGCCATGAGCCCAAGATCGTCGAGTATCTGCGGGCCGGTTGGACCCACGACCAGTTGCGGGACTTGGCGCGCGAAGCCGGCCTGACCTTCCGCGCGCTGATGCGCGAAAAGGGAACGCCCGCCGAAGCGCTGGGCCTTCTGGCCGACGATGTCAGCGAGGACCGCATCCTGGACGCCATGGTCGAGCATCCGATCCTCGTGAACCGCCCCATCGTCGTCACGCCGAAAGGCGTGAAGCTCTGTAGGCCGTCTGAAGTCGTGCTCGACCTTCTGGAGCGGAGGCCCGAGCGCTTCACCAAGGAGGATGGCGAGGTCGTCAAGCTCTGACGACCTCGCGCCCGGGCGCTTGGTCGCGCCGGCCCTACAACCCCTTGCCCATCCGGATCAGCGGCACGCGGTAGCTGGTGGAGGTCTCGGCCTCGAACGGCTCGATCTCGTGGTAGCCGCACGCCCGGTACAGCGGAACGCCGCCCATCGTGGCGGCCATCTCCACGCGGGTGAAGCCCTCGGCCCGCGCGGCCGCTTCGCAGGCGTCGAGGATCATCCGCCCAACGCCCTTTCGCGTGTGATCGGGGTGGGTGTACATCGCCCGCACCCGCGCGGCGTCGACCTTGGGATCGAGCAGAGCCGCGTCACGCCCCGCCGAATGGTCGCCGCCGAACAGCGTGGCGCGCCGGCTCCAGCCGCCGCAACCGGCGATCGCCTCGTCCGCCTCGACGACGAAATAGGTGCCGTCGGCGATCAGCTGGGTGTCCAACCCCATGACCTCGAACGAGGCCCGCACGCCCTCGGGCGGCAGAAAGGCCGGCAGCAGCTCGGTGATGGCGCGGCCCATCAAGGCCGATAGCGTCGGCATGTCCTCGGGGCGCGCCAGGCGAAGGCGCGGCGCTGGGCTCGAGGCGGGCGGATTTGACATCATTTCACTCCATCGCGAGGCGGCGCGCCCGCGCGAAATAGGGATTCCGTCCGACAAAGCGCGATGACCCGCCCGCGCCCATCGATCGCACATCGGCCGCTCCGGGCGCCCAATGGCGAGGCGTCCGGCCGGTCGGCCCGGACCTCGACCGAAAACGGATTGCATCGCCGTGTGCGGACTTTCGAGATGTCACTGTCCAGCGCGGAGTCAAGTCGCTGGACCCGCGCTGGACGACGAGTCCGGCGGGCAAGCAAGGGTCGGGGGTATCATGAGCGGATTGGATGCCGGCGTGGCGGGAGGCGTGCTCACGCGCCGCCGGTTCTTCGAAAGCCTGGCCGCGGTGGGCGGCATGTCGCTGGTGCTGTCGGGCATGGAGGCCCTGGGCTATTCGATGGCCTCGGCGACCGAACTGCCGCCGGAGCTGACGGGCGGAGCCAAGGGGACCAAGGTCATCATCCTGGGCGCGGGCCTGGCGGGCATGACCGCCGCCTACGAGCTGAGCAAGGCCGGCTATCAGGTGCAGATCCTGGAGGCGCGGTCCTTCGCCGGCGGCCGCTGCCAGACCGCGCGCAAGGGCTTCAAGCACACCGACCTGATCGGCCACGAACAGACCTGCGAGTTCGACGACGGCCTGTACATCAATGTCGGCCCCTGGCGGATCCCGTACCACCACCGCTCGACCCTGCACTACACCAAGGCTTTCGGCGTACCGCTGGAAAGCTTCGTCAACGACAACGACGCCTCCTACGTCTATTTCGAGAAGGGCTCGGGTCCGCTGGCGGGCAAGCCGGTGCGCAAGGGCGAGATCGCCGCCGACATCCGCGGCTACACCGCCGAGCTGGTCGCCAAGGCCGCTAGCCAGGGCGCGCTGGACGCCCCGCTGACCGGCCTGGATCGCGAGAAGTTCATCGCCTACCTGGTCAACGAGGGCCGCCTGACCAAGGACCTGGCCTACAAGGGCACGGAAGGTCGCGGCTTTTCGATCAGCCCTGGCGCCGGCGTCGATCCTGGTCCCGGCAAGGAGCTGCCGCCGTTCGCCTTCAAGGACGTGCTGGACAGCAACGCCTGGCGGGTTCTGAGCTCGGTCACCGGCTTCGAGCAGCAGCGCACCATGCTGCAGCCCGTCGGCGGCATGGATCAGATCGCCAAGGCCTTCGAAAAGCGGGTCGGACCGATGATCCGCTACGGCGCCGTCGTCGAGAAGATCAAGCAGTCGCCGACCGGCGTGACGGTCTCGTACAAGGGCGCCGACGGCAAGCCCGGCGAGGTGACGGCCGACTACTGCCTCTGCACCATCCCGCTCAGCGTGCTCAAGCAGATCGATCTCGACGCCTCGGCCCCGTTCAAGGCGGCGATGGAGGGGGTCTCCTACGCGCCGGTCAACAAGATCGGCCTGCAGATGAAGACCCGCTTCTGGGAAGAGAAACACCACATCTACGGCGGCCACATCTATACCGACCTGCCGGGGATCAACTCGATCTCCCTGCCCTCCACCGGCTGGCAAGGGCAAAAGGGCGTGCTGCTGGGCTACTACGCCTTCGGCGGCGAGGCGGCCAAGATCAGCGCCAAAAGCCCGGCCGACCGCGCGGCCTTCGCCGTGGCGGCGGGCCAGAAGATCTTCCCCGAATACGCCGACAACTTCGAAAGCGCCTTTTCGTTCAGCTGGCACCTGGCTGAGTACAATCTGGGCGGTTGGGCCGAATGGAGCGAGGCCGGCCGCAAGAACGCGTATCCGATCCTTTGCCAACCCGACGGCCGCCTCTATCTGGCCGGCGAACATCTCAGCTACCTTGGCGGCTGGCAGGCCGGCGCCATCGAGTCGGCCTGGCAGCAGATCGGCAAGATCCACGCCCGCGTTCAACAGGCCTGAGGGGGAAATACGTGATCACCGCTCGTCGTCTCGCCGCCCTGGCGTTTCCCCTCGCCGTCGGGATCGCCGCCCCCGCCCTGGCCTTCGCCGCCAGCGGACAGCAGTTGTTCATGGACAACTGTTCGGCCTGCCACCAGCCGACCGGCAAGGGCGTCAAGGGCGCCTTCCCGGCCCTGGCCGGCTCGCCCTTCGTGCAGGGCGATCCCAAGATCGTCATCACCACGGTGCTGAACGGTCGCGCCGGGATGCCCTCGTTCAAGGATGACCTGACCGATCCCGACCTGGCGGCCATCCTGACCTATGTCCGCTCGTCCTGGGGCAACAAGGCCTCGGCCATCAAGCCCGCCGACGTCGCCGCCGCCCGCGCCGCCGCCAACGCGGCCGCCAAGGCCCGCGGCCTGCAAGCCCACTGATCCATTCCGAACGGGAGACCATCATGAAACGCCTCGCCGCCCTCGCCGCCGGCCTCTGCGCGCTCGCGGGCGCCGCCCATGCTCAGGAGATCGTCCGCGGCGGCGATCCCAAGTCGCCGATCGCCAGCGTCGTCACCGTGCCGCCCGGCTACGAGACCATCTATGTCAGCGGCCTCACCCCGGCGGTCGTCAACAAGGACGCGACGGGTCCGGCCATGTTCGGCGGCGACACCAAGACCCAGACGATGAGCGTCCTGACCCGCATCCAGGACACGCTGAAGAGCCAAGGCGCGACCATGGCCGACGTCGTGATGATGCGCGTCCTCCTGGTCGGCGACCCGGCCAAGGACGGCAAGATGGACTTCGCCGGCATGATGGAGGCCTACAAGACCTTCTTCGGCACGGCCGAACAGCCCAACAAGCCGGCCCGCATCACCAGCCAGGTCGCCTCGCTGGTCCAGCCGGGCATGTTGGTCGAGATCGAGGTCCAGGCCGCCAAGAAGGTCAAATAGCCGGACCCAGCTTCGGATTTCACCGTTTCGCGAAATTATTTTCGTGACAACGTTGTCAAGCGAAATTCAAACAGCTATATGGAACCCAGCCCTTTCGGGCGTTTCCTCCCAATGACTCGGCCGCCCTCTTCTCCTGGAGGGCGGCCGTTCTTTTGTGCGCGGGATGCCGCGAGGCTGTCTCCGGATCGCTATCGGCCTAATATCCGGGCATGTTGATCGCCCTGCTTCTCGCCGCCAAGATCGTCGCGCCGGGGCGGCTTCCGCCCGCCGCCGAGAAGGTCGTGCGCGAGGTCCTGCACGCCCATATCTACGACACAGCTCAGGCCGACCTGAACAGGGACGGCCGGGCAGAGATCTTCGTCTATGTGAAGGACGAGGACCATTGCGGCAGCGGCGGCTGCAATCTCTACGTCCTGTCCCCGAACAGAGCGAACTATCGCGTCGTGCTTCACACCATGATCACGCGCCCGCCGATCCGTCGCCTGGCTACGAGCACTCACGGCTGGCGCGACATCGGCGTGCTGGTCGCCGGAGGCGGAGTCCAGCCGCACGAGGCGCGGCTACACTTCAACGGCAAGCGCTACCCCGGAAATCCGTCGATGGTTCCAGCCACGGCGATGAACGCCAAGGGCGAGACTCTGATCGAGGCCGAACGCCAGCCTTAGCGCGCCTTGGCCGAAACCAAGCCGCCTAAGCCGTGATGACGCGGCCGCCGCTCGCGGTGACCGCCCAAGGCGTCAGCCGCGCCCCGACGCACGGACCGCCGACGCAGGCGCCCTCCTCCACCGTGAACACCGCGCCGTGCCACGAGCAGGCGATCAGGCCGCCGTCCGGCGTCAGGTACTGGTCCAAGGTCTGGGCCAGCGGCAGGCCGGCGTGCGGGCAGCGGTCGACATAGCCGAACACCGCCTCGTCTTTCCGGACCACGAAGCCGTGGAACCGCTTGTCGCCGATCTGGAGGACGTAGTTTCGCGCGCCGCCGTCCTTGATCAGGTCCAGCGGGCCGAGGTTCACCCCGGCGGGCGTCGACCAGACCCGCCCAACCGACGCGGCGCCGTCGTCCGTCAAATCCGCTCGACCGTCTGTTCGATGGCGCCGAAGATCGAGTGGCCCTTGGTGTCCTTCATCTCGATGCGGACGGTGTCGCCGCCCAGCAGGAACGGCGTCTTGGCCGCGCCGGTCAGGATGGTCTCGACCGTGCGCAGCTCGGCCAGGCACGAATAGCCCACGCCCCCTTCCGAGATCGGCTTGCCGGGACCGCCGTCGGCGCCGCGATTACTGACCGTGCCCGAGCCGACGATGGTGCCGGCGCAAAGCGGACGGGTCTTGGCCGCGTGGGCCACCAGGGTCCCGAAGTCGAAGGTCATGTCGACGCCGGCGTCGGCGCGGCCGAAGTCCTTACCGTCCAGCTCGACCAGCAGGGCGCCGTGCAGTTTGCCGTCCCTCCAGGCATCGCCCAGGGCGTCGGGCGACACGGCGACCGGCGAGAAGGCGCTGGCCGGCTTGGACTGCACGAAGCCGAAGCCCTTGGCCAGTTCGGCCGGGATCAGGTTGCGCAAGCTGACGTCGTTGCACAGCATGACCAGGCGGATGGCGGCCAGGGCCTCCTCGCGGCTCGCGCCCAGCGGCACGTCGCCGGTGATCACCGCGACCTCCCCCTCCAGGTCGCAGCCCCAGCCGGCGTCGGCCAGCGGGATCGGATCGCGCGGGGCCAGGAAGCCGTCCGACGCGCCCTGGTACATCAGCGGGTCGGTCCAGAAGCTCTCGGGCATCTCGGCGCCCCGCGCCTGACGGACCAGTTGCACGTGATTGACATAGGCCGAGCCGTCGACCCACTGAAACGCGCGCGGCAGCGGGCTGAGCGCGTCGTGCTCGTGGAAGCGCGCCTTGGGCGCCGCGCCGTGCTCGAGGCTCTCCGCGAGGCCCGCCAGCATCGGTCCGCAACGCTCCCAATCGTCCAGCGCGGCCTGCAGCGTCGGCGCGATGGTCCCGGCGTCGGTGAACCAGGCCAGGTCGTTGGAGACCACCACCAGCCGGCCGTCGCGGCCGCCCTTGAGAGACGCGAGCTTCATCAGCGCTTCCTTTTCTGTTCTTGGTTAGCTGAGACGCGCCTTGGGAAAGCCCGTCCAGCAGGCGTCATAGTCGTCCTGAAGCGCCGGAGTCTCCAGCGCGAACTTCGTCGGCCGAATGACCCAGCGGCTCTCGAACATGAAGGCCATGGTCCCGTCGATCTTGTGCGGCGCCAGCGCGGCCTCGGTGGCCTTCTTGTGGCTGGCGACGTCGGGTCCGTGATCGCTCATGCAGTTGTGCAAGCTGGCGCCGCCGGGGACGAAGCCGCCCGCCTTGGCGTCGTAGGCGCCATGCACCAGTCCCATGAACTCGCTCATCACGTTGCGGTGGAACCACGGCGGGCGGAACGTGTGCTCGGCCACCATCCAGCGCGGCGGGAAGATCACGAAGTCGCAATTGGCCGTCCCCGGCGTGTCGCTCGGCGAGGTCAGGACCGTGAAGATCGACGGATCCGGATGATCGTAGCTGACGGTGTTGATCGTGTTGAACCGCGCGAGGTCGTAGCGGTACGGCGCGAGATTGCCGTGCCAGGCCACGACGTCCAGCGGGCTGTGATCCCATTCGGCGGCCCAGAGCGCGCCCTGGAACTTCTGGATCACCAAGGTCGGCTCATCGACGTCCTCGAAGGCGGCGACGGGGGTCTCGAAGTCGCGGGGATTGGCCAGGCCGTTGGCGCCGATCGGGCCCAGCTCCGGCAGGCGGAACGGCGCGCCGTGGTTTTCGCAGACATAGCCGCGCGACGGCCCCTCGACCTCGACCCGGAACCGCACGCCGCGCGGGATCACCGCGATGTGGCCGGGACCGGCGGCCAGAACCCCGAACTCCGTCACCAGGGTCAGCACGCCCTGCTGCGGGACGATCAGAAGCTCACCGTCGGCGTCGTAGAAGACGCGGTTCTTCATCGAGGCGTTGGCCAGATAGACGTGGACGCCGATTCCGCTCAGCGTCGCGGCGTCGGCGTTGCCGGCCAGGGTGACAAGGCCGTCGACGAAGTCGGTCGGGGCGGCCGGGATGTCCAGCGGGCTCCAGCGCAGGCGGTTGGGCGTCACCGGGCCGCCGAACGCCGAGACGAGCTTGTCCTGGGCGTAGGGCGCGTAAGGGCCGTGGCCGGCGCTGGGCCGGAGGCGGTAGAGCCAGCTGCGGCGGTTCTCGTGACGCGGCGCGGTGAAGGCCGCGCCCGACAGCTGTTCGGCATAGAGGCCGAACGGAACCTTCTGCGGCGAGTTCTGGCCCACCGGCAGGGCGCCGGGATGGGCTTCGGTCTCGAAATACGAGCCGAAGCCGGTTTGGTACTTGAGCGCGTCGGTGCTGGTCACGTGCGTCCTCCCCCACCCCGACTTTCCCGGCGAACGCCAGGACCCAGATTCATCCGGGGCGGTTCGTGGGCTTCATCTGGGCCCCGGCCTTCGCCGGGAGACGGAGATTGTGGGACGGGGCGCGAGCCCCGTCCATTGGCCCGTATCTAGGCGTCTACCGTGATCACCCCGCGGCGGATCTGATCGAGCTCAATGCTCTCGAACAGGGCCTGGAAGTTGCCGTTGCCGAAGCCCTGATTGCCCTTGCGCTGGATGATCTCGAAGAAGATCGGGCCGAACAGGTTCTCGGTGAAGATCTGCAGCAGCAAGCCTTCCTCGCCGACGGCGCCGTCGATCAGGATGCGGTTCTTACGCAGGCGCTCCAGATCCTCGCCGTGGCCGGGCACGCGCTTGTCGACCAGCTCGTAATAGGTCTCGATGGTGTCCTGTAGCTTGACGCCCCGGGCGCGCAGCTTCTCGACGGTGTCGTAGATATTGTCCGTCGTCAGGGCCAGGTGCTGGATGCCCTCGCCCTTGTATTCGCGGATGAACTCCTCGATCTGGCTCTTGTCGTCCTGGCTCTCGTTCAGCGGGATGCGGATGGCCTTGTCGGGCGCGATCATCGCCTGGCTGAACAGGCCCGTCGCCTGGCCCTTGATGTCGAAATACTTCTGCTCCTCGAAGCCGAAGACCTGATTGTAGAAGGTCGACCAGGTGCGCATCTGGCCCCGGCGGACGTTGTGGGTCAGGTGGTCCAGAAGGTCGAGACCGACATTGTTCTTGGCCTCTTCAAGGGCCGCGCCGGGAACCTGCTCCCAGCCGTCATAGATCGCGCCGCCGTCGCCATAGCGGTCGATCAGATAGAGCAAGGACCCGCCGATGCCCTCCAGCACCTTGGCGTCCGGGCCCAGCAGCGAACCGGAGGCGTCCGCCGCCTTGGCGCCGCGCTTCAGGGCCTCGGCGAAGGCGGTCTCGGCGTTCTCGACGCGGAAGGCCATGCCGTTGGCCGACGGGCCGTGCGCGGCGCGGAAATCGGCGACCTGGCCGCTCGTATCCTCGTTGACGATCAGATTGATACGGCCCTGCTTGTAGCGGGTCGCCGGCTTGGTCGGGTGCCTGCTGGCCGCGACGAAGCCCAGCTGCTCGATCAGGGCCTTCATGGCCGCCGGATCGGGGCTGGTGAACTCGACGAACTCGAAGCCGTCGAGACCCAAGGGGTTCTGTTCCGTGACGAGGCTCATGCCGGTTCTCCCTGCAGGCAGGCGTTCAGCGCCCGCGCGAACGTGTCGATGTTGCTAACGGTCAGGCCGGCCAGATTGATGCGGCCAGAGCCCGCCATGTAGATCCCGTGGTCTTCGCGCAGCTGGGCGACCTGGGCCGGCGACAGCGGCAGCAGGCCAAACAGCCCGTGCTGCCCGCCCAGCGGGGCCAGCAGCGGAACGGCGGCGGCCAGGCGCTGGCGCAAGTCGGCGACCCGCGCGCGCATGGCCTCCAGCTCGGACCGCCACAGCGCGGTCAGGGCCTCGGACTCCAGGATGACGCGAACCACGGCCGCGCCGTGGTCCGGCGGCATCGACCAGTTGGTGCGCGCCAGGGCGCGGATATTGCTGGCGGCGACGTCCAGGGTCGCCGCGTCGCGCGTCAGGGTGTAGAGCGCGCCGACCCGTTCGCGATAAAGGCCGAAATTCTTGTCGCAGGAATAGGCCAGCAGGCCGTCCTGGGCCGCCGCCAGGACAAGGCGCGCGCCGGCGGCGTCCTCGTCGAGGCCCAGCCCCAGGCCCTGATAGGCCAGGTCGATCAGGGGCACGAGGCCCTTGCGGCCGACCAGCTCGGCGATCGCCGCCCATTGCTCGAGGCTGTAGTCGGCGCCCGACGGGTTGTGACAGCAGCCGTGCAGCAGAACGACGTCGCCGGCCTGGGCGGTCTCCAGCGTCGCCATCATCTCGTCGAAGCACAGGCGCTGGGCGCGCTGGTCGTAATGACGGAAGGTCACGGTCTCCAGGCCCAGCTGGTCCAGGATCTGGGTGTGGTTGGGCCAGGTCGGCGCGCCGATGAAGACGCGGAGGTCGGGCTTGGCGGCCTGCAGCAGCTCGCAGGCCAGGCGCACCGCGCCGGTCCCGCCCGGCGTCTGCACGGCGAAGACCTCGTGGCTGACCAGGTCGCCGAAGATGATCGGCTTCAGCAGGTCCAGAAAGCCGAAGTCGCCCTCGGGACCCAGATAGGCCTTGGTCGACTGGCTGTTCAGCAGGAGTTGTTCGGCGGCCTTCACGCAATCCAGAACCGGGGTCGCGCCCGCGTCGTCGCGAAACACGCCCACGCCCAGATCGATCTTCTCGGCGCGCGGGTCGCGGCGATAGGCGCCGATCAGCGACAGCAGCGAGTCCGGCGCCTTGGGCGTCAGGCCGGCGAAGACGGAGGCGTGGGTCATGGCGACTTTCCGAGTGCGAGCGGAAAGCAGCTTATCGCGCCCCGAGGGTCAGAACTTTGCGATGATGACCAATGATCAAGCCATTTTGGTCACATCGTGCCAATGATCTGGATCAAACCTGGCCGATTGTGATCAGCTCAGATAGTCGAGCGGCAGGGCCGTGGAATCCTTGATCGTATCCAGCACGAAGGACGAACGGATGTCCTTGACCGACGGCATCTTCAGCAGCCGCTTCATCGTGAAGTCGGCATAGGCGTCGAGATTGGGCACGGCCACCTTCAGCAAATAGTCGAAGCTGCCGGTCATCACGTGGCAGCTGACCACCTCGGGCTGACGCATCACCGCCTGCTGAAAAGCCTCGGCCGCGCCCTCGACGTGGTTCACCTGCACCTCGACATAGGCCAGGACGTCCAGCTTGGCCTTGCGTCGATCCAGCAGAGCGACATAGCCGCTGATCAGGCCCGAGGCCTCCAGTTGCTTGACGCGCCGCAGACAGGGGCTGGGCGATAGCCCTACCCGCTCGGCCAGATCGACGTTCGAGATCTTCCCGTCCTCCTGCAGGATCTGGAGGATCTTCCTATCGGCGCGGGTAAGTTTCATCGGCGTTGCTTCAGACGTGACCGGGGCCGTCGCGGATCTAGCATGGGTGGCCCAAACGCGCGGCCATTAAGTCAGAACGCGGCTATTTCTTTTTGCAGCCCTCATAGGCCTCGTCGTAGCTCCGACCGAAGCACGCGAGCATGTGGTCCAGGACATTGAGGTTCATCGGCCACTTCATCTCGGCGCCGAACTTCTTGCGAAAATCAGCCGCCAGCTGGGGCCAATCTTTCGGCGCCGGGACGGCCGCCAGACGATCCCGCGCGGCCTGGAGCGCGGCCCGGTCGTTGTCCAGGAACGCCACCGAGCCAATCGCGTATTCCGCGAAGGCATTCGCATACGCGTCGGGGGCGCTCGGATTGACGCCGGCCAGCAGAAGCGGCTTGGCGCGCGCGCGCTGATCCAGCGAGGCCCGCTCCTGTCCCTCGTGCCAGTAGTTCAAGTGAAGCTCGGCGGGCGTCAGCGTCCCCCAGTGCGCCTTACGATAGGCTTCGAGCAGGTCGGCCGCCGCCGCCCGGCATCCAGGCCTCGAAGACAGTGCGCGCCACCCGCCTTCAACGTCCTGATCGAACGCGGCCGGCGTCAAGGCCAGCATCGCCGCGCGGTCATAGGCGCAGGGATCCGGAGACGATGGGGCGGCGGTCGGCGCGGCTTGGGCGAGAACGGCGACCAAGGCGAGGGTGGCGAACACGCGAAATCTCTCTTTAGCGGCATGGCGAGTTCAGGGCGCCCGGGAACGCGCGCATCACAACTTGGCCGGACGTCGCTGGGGCCGCAAGCTTCCCCGCAAAGCAAAACGCCCTGGAGTTTCCTCCAGGGCGTTTCGGATCACTTCCGGCTTCCCCCGTCGGGGTCCGCTTTTCAGTTGGCCAGGCGGCGCAGGAACGAGGGGATTTCCAGGTCCTCGCCGTCGTCGGTCTTCGGCGTCTCGATCGGCGCGAGCTGCGGGCGGGCGCTCTGGGTCGAGCGGGCCTGCGGTTGCGGCGCCGAAGCTTGCTGATCGTAACGCTGGCGACCGCCGCCGAACATCGAGAGCCACCCGCCCTGCTTCTGCGGACGACGCTCTTCGTAATAGTGGTTCTCGCCGAACAGCGGCTCGTCGCCGGCTTCGTCGACCATGGGGTCGACGATCCGCGTCACCTGCCGGGGCGCCGGCTGGGAAATACGCGGTTCTTCAGCTACGGGCGGCTCGTCGTAATAGAGCTCGGCCTCGGGCTGCGGCTGGGGCGCGGCCATGACGATCTCGGGCTCGGGCGCCGGGGCCGGCTCGGGCTGCGGCGCGGGAGCGTAGGCCGACGGACGTTCGACCGGGCGAGCGGCTTCGTAGCGCGAGGTCGGGCGAGCCGGTTCCGGCTGCGGCGCCGGACGGGTCGTCTCGGCGATCAGCGGGGCGGCCGAGGTGTTGCGCGAAACGGGCTTGGGCTCGATCTGGGCGATCGAGGCGCCGTCCATGCCGGTGGCCACGACCGACACGCGGATCACGCCTTCGAGCGACGGATCGAAGGCCGCGCCGAAGATGATGTTGGCTTCCGGATCGACCTGGTCCGAGATCGCGTTGGCGGCCTCGTCGACTTCCAGCAGGGTCATGTCCATGCCGCCGGTCACGTTGACCAGCACGGCCTTGGCGCCCTTCAGCGAGACTTCGTCCAGCAGCGGGTTGGCGATGGCGTTCTGAGCGGCCATCAGGGCGCGGTCCTCGCCGGTGCCCTCGCCGGTGCCCATCATCGCCTTGCCCATCTCGGTCATGACCGTGCGGACGTCGGCGAAGTCGAGGTTGATCAGGCCCGGCAGCACCATCAGGTCGGTGATCGAGCGAACGCCCGAGTGCAGCACCTGGTCGGCCATGCCGAAGGCCTCGGCGAAGGTCGTGCGCTCGTTGGCGACGCGGAACAGGTTTTGGTTCGGGATGACGATCAGGGTGTCGACGTAGCGCTGCAGCTCCTGGATGCCGCTGTCGGCCAGGCGCATCCGGTGACGGCCTTCGAAGTGGAAGGGCTTGGTCACGACGCCGACGGTCAGAATGCCGCGCTCGCGCGCGCACTTGGCGATGATCGGCGCGGCGCCGGTGCCGGTGCCGCCGCCCATGCCGGCGGTGATGAACACCATGTGCGCGCCGTCCAGGTGCTCGCCGATCTCGGGGAAGCTCTCCTCGGCGGCGCTCATGCCCACTTCCGGATGCGCGCCGGCGCCCAGGCCTTGGGTGATCTGGACGCCGAGCTGGATGCGACGGTCCGTCTTGGCGAACTGAAGCTGCTGCGCGTCTGTGTTGGCGACCACGAACTCAACACCTTCGAGACCCGCCTCGATCATGTTGTTCACGGCGTTGCCGCCGGCGCCGCCAACCCCGAACACCACGATGCGCGGCTTCAGCTCGGTGGTACGCGGCGCGGAAAGTGAAATAGCCATGGGACCCTCGCGTCCTTACGCCGAAATCGTCAGATAAACCTCGGCGACACCCAATCGCCGTGATGCCTCGACGATCGTGTTAACAGAACAACCACCATCGTTAATCGGCAGTTAACTGCATAATCTGAGTCGTGGCCGGGTCGAGCGCGACCGTGGGATAAATTGTGGTCTATCAACAGAATCTCCCGGCGAACCAACGGTTCCAGCGGGGATTCACAGGCGCGTGCGACCGAACGCCGCTGAGCACAATTCCGCTGATCGAGCGTTGCGCGAGACAGCAAAAGGCCCGGTCGAGATACTCGACCGGGCCCAAAGGTTAAACTGTAGAGTTACTCACGCTTGAACATTCCAGCGCCGAGACATTGGCGCTGTTAAAGATTGTCCCGCAGCCAGGCGGCCGCCTTGGCCATCGGACTGGCGTTGGGGTCGAGCGGACGCTTGCGCGACACGTTGCCGGCCAGCGCCTTGCTGGACACCGCCTCTCGCGGGCCGAAGGCGGTGCGGTGCAGGGTGCCGGCGGCGGCGCAGAAGGCGGGACCCGAGGCGGC
>NZ_SZWJ01000013.1:0-76938 GCF_012184455.1 Caulobacter sp. SSI4214
GCGAAAACGCGCGAGCCGTCAGCGGCGACGGGGGCGGCCGGCGCGGGCGCGGCGGGCGACGGGGCGGCGGGAGCAACCGCAGTCGGAGCCGGCGCGGCGGCGGCCTTGGGCGCTTCGGCCTTCGGGGCCGGCGCGGGGCTCTCGCCCTCGCCCGCCAGCTTGGCGATCAGGGCGTTGACCTTAACGTTCTCGGTCCCGGCCTCGACCAGGATGGCCTCGACCACCCCTTCATCGACGGCCTCGACTTCCATGGTCGCCTTGTCGGTCTCGATTTCGGCGATCACGTCGCCGGCTTTGACCGTGTCGCCGACCTTGACGTGCCACTTGGCGAGGGTTCCCTCCTCCATGGTGGGCGACAGGGCGGGCATCAGGATGTCGATCGACATTGAGCTTATTCCTCAAGCGTTCGGGACGGTGGCGGCCCCTTCGGGCGAGTTCGGGCCGGCGTCCACGATACCCCGCTTCGCGGCGGGATGAATGCATTGGCCGAGAGGTCGCGGCCCTCGCTCGTCGGGAACGAGGACCGCGCCCATCCTAGCGGTAGCTGACCGTCTTCGCCGCCTTCACGATCTTCTCGACCGAAGGCAGCGACAGGGCTTCCAGATTCGCCGCGTAGGGCAGCGGCACGTCTTCCTGGTGAACCCGCAGCGGCGGGGCGTCCAGGTAGTCGAAGCCGTGCTCGGTGATGCGGGCGACGATCTCGGCGCCGACGCCCATCGGGCCCCAGCCTTCCTCGACCGTGACCAGGCGGTTGGTCTTCTTCACGCTTTCCAGGATCGTCGCGTGGTCCATCGGACGGATCGTCCGCAGGTCGACGACCTCCGCCTGAATACCTTCCTTCTCCAGTTCCTCGGCCGCCTTCAGCGCGAAACCGACCATGCGGCTGTAGGCGACCAGGGTCACGTCCGAGCCTTCGCGGCGGACCTTGGCCTTGCCGATCGGCACGACCCAGTCCTCGACGTCCGGAATGTCGAACTCGTGGCCGTACATCATCTCGTGTTCGAGGAAGACGACCGGGTTCGGATCGCGGATCGCGGCCTTCAAGAGGCCCTTGGCGTCGGCGGCGTCATAAGGCGCGATCACCTTCAAGCCCGGGACGTTGCCGTACCAGGCGGCGTAGTCCTGGCTGTGCTGGGCCGCCACGCGCGAGGCCGCGCCGTTCGGACCGCGGAACACGATCGACGATTTGATCTGGCCGCCCGACATGTACAGCGTCTTGGCGGCCGAGTTGATGATCTGGTCGATCGCCTGCATGGCGAAGTTCCAGGTCATGAACTCGACGATCGGCTTCAGCCCGGCCATGGCCGCGCCGACGCCCAGGCCCGCGAAGCCGTGCTCGGTGATGGGGGTGTCGATGACGCGGCGCTCGCCGAACTCCTGAAGCAGTTCACGGCTGACCTTGTAGGCGCCCTGGTACTGGGCGACTTCCTCGCCCATCAGGAACACGCGGTCGTCGCGGCGCATCTCCTCGGCCATGGCGTCGCGCAGGGCGTCGCGCACCGTGATCTTCTTCAGCGGCGCGCCGGCCGGGATTTCCGGATCGGCGAAGGTCGAGGCGGCAGAGATCGGGCCGCCAGCGGCCGGAGGAGCCGTAGCCGAAGCCGGAGCAGCTTCAGCGGCGACGGGAGCGGCAGCCGGAGCCGCGGCTTCGCCCTCGCCTTTCAGACGCGCGATCAGGGTGTTGACCTTGACGTTCTCGCTGCCGGCCGGGACCAGGATGGCCTCGATCACGCCTTCGTCGACGGCCTCGACCTCCATCGTGGCCTTGTCGGTCTCGATCTCGGCGATCACGTCGCCGGCCTTGATGGTGTCGCCTTCCTTGACCAGCCACTTGGCCAGGGTGCCTTCCTCCATGGTCGGAGAAAGGGCGGGCATCAGGATGTCCGTCACTCGGCGGCCTCCAGGTATACGTCGGTGTACAGTTCCGAGGGATCGGGCTCGGGGCTCGTGCGGGCGAATTCGGCGGCCTCGGCGACGATGCGCTTCACCTCCGCGTCGACGCCCTTCAGGTCGTCCTCGGTGACGCCGGCCTTGGCCAGGCGCTCCTTGATGTGGTCGATCGGGTCGCGGGTCGTCTTGACCTCGTCGACCTCTTCCTTGGTGCGATACTTGGCCGGGTCGGACATCGAGTGACCGCGATAGCGATAGGTCTTCATCTCGAGGATGTAGGGGCCTTGGCCGCTGCGCGCGTGTTCGGTGGCGCGGGCGCCGGCTTCGCGCACGGCGATCACGTCCATGCCGTCGACTTCCTCGCCCGGGATCCGGAACGAGACGCCGCGCTTGTGGAACGCGGTTTCCGACGCCGAGCGTTCGACGCTGGTGCCCATGGCGTATTGGTTGTTCTCGATCACGTACACGACCGGCAGCTTCCAGAGCTGGGCCATGTTGAAGCTCTCGTAGACTTGGCCCTGGTTGGCCGCGCCGTCGCCCATATAGGCGTAGGAGACGCCGCCGTTGCCCTTGTAGGCGTTGGCCAGCGCCAGACCGGTGCCGAGCGAGACCTGGGCGCCGACGATGCCGTGACCGCCGTAGAAGCCGGTCTCGACGTCGAACATGTGCATCGAGCCGCCCTTGCCCTTGGACGAGCCGCCGGCGCGGCCGGTCAGTTCGGCCATGACCTCGCGCGGATCCATGCCGGCGGCCAGCATGTGGCCGTGGTCACGGTAGCCGGTGATGATCTGATCGCCCTTGCGCGAGATCGACTGCATCCCGACCGCGATGGCTTCCTGACCGATGTAGAGGTGACAGAAGCCGCCGATCAGGCCCATGCCGTACAACTGACCGGCGCGCTCCTCGAAGCGGCGGATCAGCAGCATGTCCTGATAGAATTTCAGGAGCTCGTCCTTGCCGACGAAGGCATTGACACCGGTTTCCGGCGCCTTCTCCTCGGAGGCATCAGCCTTGCGCGTGCGCGCCATTCAAATCTCCCTGGCCAATCTTCATCGCGGCCTTCGTCCTGAGAGCGTTTCCGCCGATATTTCGTCGGTTCCGCGAAGAAAGCGCCTTCGTTTGCCGTCAAGATCGGCCCGGATCGCAAGATCCTCGAACCGACCCTCAGCCGTTTCCAAGGCTAGATGATCGGTCAGCCAGTACGCTTGACGCGGATCACATAATCTCTCGGGTCGGCATATCCCAGGAGCGAACGCGCGCGTTCCTCCAGAAGATCGGCCGACAGGCTGTCGTTGCGTAATAGACGAGCGCGGGCCTCCAGGTCCATCCTCTCCGCGCGTATCTTCCTGAGTTCCTTCGTTTTTGCTGCGAGGTCCGCATTGCGCTGCGAGATCGACAGAAGGCCCCTGTCACCCGTCAAGGCGTGAAAGGCGAAGTAGAAAATCAGGAAAAAGATCGCCGCGGTCGGCAGGAAGGGTTGCAGTCGGGCGAACATTTGAGCGTCCCAAAGAGGGATTCGTAGGATCGCCGACCCTGCTTAACGCCTTCTAAATCCACGCCTTGAGCAGGGTAATCATCAGGTCGCGAATTAGGCGAATGATGCTTTCAGATGAGATGGTTTCAACCGCATCGAGATGCCGCATCGCCGAAGCCATTTCGCGCCCGCGAACGCGCCTGAGATGGTCTCTTTTGAAACCAACAGCGGGCCTTTAGAAAAATTGTGGGTTAATGACGCGGCGGGCGGACGCGTGGCGCGCGTGAAACCGAGGTCACACCCAGAATCGCGAAAGGCGCGGCCCTCTTTCGAGAACCACGCCTTCGCCATTTCGATAGGTTGATGGGGCGACTTAGCGCCCCTTAAGCGCGGCGCGACCGGCGTATACGCCTTGATCGTCCAACATTTCCTCGATGCGTAGCAGTTGGTTGTACTTGGCCGTGCGGTCCGAGCGGGCCAGCGAACCGGTCTTGATCTGACCGCAGTTCAGGGCGACGGCGAGGTCGGCGATCGTCGAATCCTCGGTCTCGCCAGAGCGGTGGCTCATGACGCTGGTGTAGCCGTGGCGATGCGCCAGCTCGACCGCGTCGATGGTTTCCGACAGCGTGCCGATCTGGTTGACCTTGACCAGGATCGAGTTGGCCAGGCCCTTGTCGAGGCCGATCTGCAGACGCTTGGGGTTGGTCACGAACAGGTCGTCGCCGACCAGCTGGACCTTCTTGCCCAGGGTGTCGGTCAGCAGTTTCCAGCCGTCGAAGTCGTCCTCGGCCATGCCGTCCTCGATCGTCAGGATCGGGAACTTGGCGACGAGGCCGGCCAGGTAGTCGACCATGGCGGCCGGATCCAGCGACTTGCCCTCGCCTTCCAGCTCGTACTTGCCGTTCTTGAAGAACTCGGTCGAGGCGACGTCCAGGCCCAGGACGAAATCGTCGCCAGCCTTGTAGCCGGCCTTCTCCCCAGCCTTGACGATGAAGTCGAGCGCAGCTTCAGCGCTGGCGAGGTTCGGGGCGAAACCGCCTTCGTCGCCGACATTGGTGTTATGGCCCGCGTCCTTAAGAGCCTTCTTCAGGGCGTGGAAGATCTCGGCGCCCATGCGCAGACCTTCGCGGAAGTCCTTGGCGCCCGTCGGCAGGATCATGAATTCCTGGATGTCGATCGGGTTGTCGGCGTGGGCGCCGCCGTTGATGATGTTCATCATCGGGGTTGGCAGCACGCGAGCGTTGACGCCGCCGACATACTTGTAGAGCGGAAGGCCGGCGGACTCGGCGGCGGCCTTGGCGGTGGCCAGCGAGACGCCCAGGATGGCGTTGGCGCCGAGGCGAGCCTTGTTCGGCGTGCCGTCAAGCTCGATCAGCAGGTTGTCGACGCGGCGCTGGTCCTCGGCGTCCACGCCCGACAGGGCGTCGAAGATCTCGCCATTGACCGCGTCGACGGCTTGCTGGACGCCCTTGCCCAGGTAGCGATCCTTGTCGCCATCGCGCTTTTCGTTCGCCTCGTGGGCCCCTGTCGAGGCGCCCGACGGCACCGCGGCGCGACCGAAAGCGCCGTCTTCCAGGACGACGTCGACTTCGACCGTCGGGTTGCCCCGGCTGTCGAGAATTTCGCGGGCGATGATGTCGACGATCTCGGTCATGGACTGCTCCTCAAGGCCAAAAGGCGCGGCAGGCTTTAGCCGCCAAGCGCCGTGGGCGCAACTTGACTTCCCTTCGGGCGGCGGCCTGATCATGGGTCATAAAGGGAGAAGCTCATGCTGGACGTCGAACGACGCGGCCCCGTGGCCATCGTGACCCTCAATCGGCCGGAGGCGATGAACGCGCTCTCAAAGGCCCTGCGCAAGGCGCTGTTCGACGCCATGACCGCCGTGGACGCCGATCCCGACATCGCCGTCGTGATCCTGACCGGCGCCGGCGAGCGCGCGTTCACGGCGGGTCTGGACCTCAAGGAGCTCGGCGGCGATCCCGACGCCATGAGCGCGGCCAACGACCAGGACGCCCGCTCCAACCCCGTCCGCGCGGTCGAAACCTGCCGCAAGCCAGTGATCGGGGCGATCAACGGCGTGGCCATCACGGGCGGCTTCGAACTGGCCCTGGCCTGCGATGTCCTGATCGCCTCGGAAAACGCGCGCTTCGCCGACACCCACGCCCGGGTCGGCATCATGCCCGGTTGGGGCCTGTCTCAGAAGCTCTCGCGCCTGGTCGGCCTCTATCGCGCCAAGGAGCTTTCGCTGACCGGCAACTTCCTCGACGCTCGCACGGCCGCCGACTGGGGCTTGGTCAATCGCGTCGTCCCCGCCGCCGATCTGTTGCCGACCGCGCTGAAGCTGGCGGAGGACATGGCGACGATCCCGGTGGAGACCCTGTCGTTCTACAAGCGCTTGATCGACGACGGCTACGCCCGTTCCTTCGGCGACGGTCTGGCGCTTGAGCACGAGCGCTCCAGCGGCCACAACCGCGAGGTTACGCCCGAGCGCGTCGAGGAACGGCGTCGCCAGGTCATGGCGCGCGGCCGCTCGCAGTAGCGTCAGGCGTTCCAGGCCGCCGGGGCCAAGCCGCCAGCCTGCCCGAGGCGGAACAGCACCCGCCCCGCGCCGAAATCCAGTTCGACGCGAGCGAACAGGCGCAGCACGTCCACGCCGAGCAGCGCCGCCGGCCGATTGTTCAGCGCCCAGACATCGAAGATGTGCAGATCGGCGAAGGCCATGGGAATGTTGGTGATCCGCAGATCGCCCAGCACGATCGATGGCACGACGCGAAATTCGCCCAGCTGCATCTCGCCCCCAGCGGTCAGCAGGCGGGCCGGGCGCGCCTGATCGGGCGAACGCCGTCGACGGGCCGCGATCGCGCGGGCGAGCGCCATGTTGCCGATGCTGACTCCGCCTCCGGAGTCGATGAAGGCCAGAGACCGCGCGCCGGCGATCCTGGAATCCGCCAAGGTCAGCCGGCCAAACTTCTGGTCCGCCAAGATGGAAATCTCGCGCGCCGCGCGGACCATGTCGCGCATCGGCTGACTGCGCCGGACTTCCAGCTGCTTCTTGACGAAATCCATGACGACGTCGCGACCGTCCAAGATATCCACGCCCAGCAAGCCATCGCCCCCTACCCGCTCGTAAGGCAGAACCGGCAAAACGACATCCGACAGTCGAGCATCGCCGGTGCGCAAGGCCGCCACGCGAACGGTCGAGCTGGTCACCGAACCGGCAACACCGTGGACGATGATCTCGGGCCCGGGCCGGAGGGCCATCCGCTCGACAAGGCCTGGAGTGAGGACGCTTCGATCGGCCCCGGTGTCGACGGCGAATTCGAAGGGCCCCTGCCCGTTGATCATGACCGGCACGGTCATGCGGGCGTCCTCGTCAAGCGAGGCGTCCAGAACCAGCAAGGGCTGATCCGCCGTCGCGCCGCCGGACGCGGCCTGGAGCGGGACCTGGCTCGCCGGGACTTGGCTCGGCGGGACCAGCGTGGTCGCGTCCGCCAGCGCGGGTCGCGCGGCGAGTGAAAGACCCAGTCCCGCCGCGATGGTTCGGCGTGTGAGCATGGGCGCACCTCCCTGCCCGGGAGGCTAACATCGTTCTTCGAGCTTGCGACGGAAATACGACGAAAAACGCCGCCCGGCGTAACCAGGCGGCGTTTTCAAGCCGTCGGAGACGAGAAGGAGACTTAGTCTTCCTTCGGCGTCAGGATCTGCTTGCCGTTGTACATGCCGGTCTTCAGGTCGACATGGTGCGGACGGCGCAGCTCGCCGGTGTCCTTGTCCTCGATGAACGAGTTGGCGCCCAGGGCGTGGTGCGACCGGCGCATGTTCCGGCGAGAAGGCGAAGTTTTTCTTTTAGGAACGGCCATCGAAGTGACTCTGCTCGCTGAGCGTGAAAATCGGAAGCGGCGGCCTGGGAACGCCCGAGCCGCCGCGTGAGGGCGCGCTTATGCCCGAATCTCTCCCCACATGCAAGGACCTGGGGAAAAACCGTTTAGACCAAGCGCCCATGCTCCTTAGCCGCCGCGATAAAGCTGGCGAAAAGGGGGTGCGGCGCGAACGGACGGCTCTTCAGTTCGGGGTGATACTGAACGCCGATGAACCAAGGATGGTCGTCCCGCTCGACGATTTCGGGCAATACGCCGTTGGGCGAGCGGCCCGTCAGCTTCAGCCCCGCCTCCTCCATCAGGTGCACGTAGCCGATATTGACCTCGTAGCGGTGACGGTGGCGCTCGCTGATCTCGGTGCCGCCATAGATCTGGGCGACCTTCGATCCCGCCGTCAGCACCGCGTCATAGGCGCCCAGGCGCATGGTGCCGCCCAGATCGTCGTTGGCGCGACGCTGGACCATCTCGTTGCCCTTGATCCACTCGGTCATCAGGCCGACCACCGGGCGATCCGTGGGGCCAAATTCCGAAGAGCTGGCGTCCTTGATCCCGGCGACGTTCCGCAGAGTCTCGATGACGGCCATCTGCATCCCGAAGCAGATGCCGAAATAAGGCACCTTTCGCTCCCGCGCGAACTGAGCCGCGCGGATCTTGCCTTCCGCGCCTCGCTCGCCGAAGCCGCCGGGCACCATGATGGCGTGGGCGTTCTCAAGACGCGCGGCGGCCGCGCCCTCGTCGCCCTCGAACGTCTCGCTTTCGACCCAGTCCAGGTTGACCTTGACCTTGTTGGCCAGGCCGCCGTGGTGCAGGGCCTCGATCAGCGACTTATAGGCGTCCTTCAGAACCGTGTACTTGCCGACCACGGCGATGGTCACCTCGCCATCGGGATGCTGGACGGTCTGATCGATCGTCTTCCAGCGCGACAAGTCCGGAGCGGGCGCGTCGCTCATGCCGAAGACGTCGAGCACCTCGGCGTCCAAGCCCTGCTCGTGATAGTCGATCGGCACCGCGTAGATGGACGAGGAGTCCATCGCCTGGATGACCGCGCTGGGGCGGACATTGCAGAACTGGGCGATCTTGCGCTTTTCCTCGGCCGGGATTTCCTGCTCGCAGCGGCATAGCAAGATGTCGGGCTGGATGCCGATCGAGCGCAGCTCCTTGACCGAGTGCTGGGTCGGCTTGGTCTTCATCTCGCCGGCCGTCTTGATGAACGGCAGCAGCGTCAGATGGACATAGCAGCTCTGCTGGCGCGGCAGGTCCTGGCGCAGCTGGCGAATGGCCTCGAAGAACGGCAGCCCCTCGATGTCGCCGACCGTGCCGCCGATCTCGACCAGCACGAAGTCGACCGGCTTCTTGCCCGTCTCGTCCATGGCCGGCGACAGGACAAAGTCCTTGATCTCGTTGGTGACGTGGGGGATCACCTGGACGGTCGCGCCCAGATAGTCGCCGCGACGCTCCTTCTCGATGATCGTCTTGTAGATCTGGCCCGTCGTGATGTTGTCGGCCTTGGTCGCCGACACGCCGGTGAAGCGCTCGTAGTGGCCCAGATCCAGGTCGGTCTCGGCCCCATCGTCGGTCACGAAGACCTCGCCGTGCTGATACGGGCTCATGGTGCCCGGATCGACGTTCAGATAGGGATCGAGCTTACGGAGACGGACCTTGTAGCCACGCGCTTGAAGCAGCGCGCCGAGCGCCGCCGAGGCCAAACCCTTGCCAAGCGAGGAAACCACGCCGCCGGTGATGAAGATGTACCGCGTCATGGGCGATCAGATTACCCGTGATTCGACGACGCTGGTGAAAAGACCTGCGTTCATCAACAAGATTAAACCCCCGAGGTCGCCCTCGGGGGTCGGTTAGGATCCGTCTTCGACGGTTAGGACTTGGGCTGGCTGGCCGGCGGCGCCGAGACCGTGGGCGGCGCGGCGGCTTCTGCCGGCTTTTCGGCGGTCTTGGACGCCGCGGCGGGCTTCTTTTCGGCCTTCGGAGCCTCGGCCTTCGGAGCCGGCGCCGCGGGCGCGGGCGCATTGATCTGCGGCGTCGGCGCCTGGATGGCGCCCGCCGGGGCGTTGCTCGGAGCGGCCGGCAGCGAGTTCAACGAACCGGGCGTCGGCGCGGCCGGCTGCGGCGCGGCGTTCAGGGTCTTAGCGTCCAGGCCCTGGATGTTGAGGCGATCGGCCACCGATCCGCCGCGATCCATACGACCGGTCAGGATGGTCAGGATCAGGCTGATGATCAGGAATACCGAGAACAGGATCCAGGTGATGCGGGTCAGCAGGTCGCCCGCGCCGCGCGCGGTCATGAAGCTGGACGAACCGCCGCCCATGCCCAGCGCGCCGCCTTCCGACCGCTGCAGCAGCACGACCCCGATCAGGGCCAGGCAGACGACGATGTTGATGGCCAGCAGAACGCCGATGAGCATGACGAATGTGTTCTCGATCCGGGCGCGGGCGAAATGCCGCGCGAAAAACGAAGCGGCCCCTCTACCACTAGAGGCGGCGACGCGCCATAGCTGGGAAGCGTGCCGCCTCACGCAAGTCCTCAAACTCAATCTCCGGACCGCATGATCCTCGAGACCGAACGCCTGATCCTCGCGCCGCTGACGGTCGAAGACGCTCCCCTGATCTATCCGTTTCTCAGCGACGCGGAGGTGATGTCGAACCTGGATCAGGAGCCGATCGAGGATCCCGACGAGGTGGCCAGCCGCGTCGCCGCTCAGGTCGAGGAGATGAACGCCGGCGACGCCGCCTATTGGGCCGTGCGTCACGCTAGCGGCGCGTTCCTGGGCTATTGCGAGTTCATCGATATCGACAAGCGCCACGACCGGGCCGAACTTCGCTTCGTGATCGAACGCGAAAGCTGGGGTCAGGGATTTGGCTCGGAAGCCGTCAGCGCACTCCTCGCTCACGCCGCCAGCGAAGGACTCAAGAGCCTGGTGGCCAGCGTCCACGTCGGCGACAACCGCGCCGAACGGCTGCTGGAAAAGCTGGGCTTCAAGACGGCGGGTTATCTCAAGGGCGCCGTGCACCGCGACGGCGAACGACGCGACCGTCGACTGTACGGCCTGGAGCTTTAAGCGCTTCTCTTTCAGGTGCGGCGATCAGTGTTATCGACCCGGATGGTTAACGATAGCATCCTGCACGCCTCGTCGCCGCCGCGAATCGGCCGCGTCCGGAACGGAGAACCCGATGCGATCGCCCGCCGAGATGGACATCGTCCAGATCGACATCAGCACCAAGTGCCACCTGGCCTGCTCGAACTGCACGCGGCTGATCCCGCACCAGACCCAGCGCTCGGACATGCCGGTCGAGACCTTCGAGCGCGCGGTCAGGAGCATGGAGGGCTGGAACGCCCCCAATAAACTCATCGGCGTCATCGCCGGCGAGCCCACCCTTCACGGCAATTTCGAGCGGATCTCGCGCCGCTTCGCGGAGCTGTGGGGCGGCGAGAACACCAATAACGGCAAGTTCCCGATCAAGGACTTCAACGACTTCGCCACCCAGCGCCTGTTCGACCGCTCGAACGGCCGCGGACTGTGGACCAGTCTCGGCAACGGCTTCTATCGTCACTACGAGACGATCATGGAGGTCTACAGCCACTTCAACACCAACACCCACGAGACCGCGGGCCAGCACCAGGCGCTGCTGATCACCCGCAAGGACTATACCGGCGCGACCGGAATGTCGGACGCCGAATGGGAATACAACCGCGACAACTGCTGGGTGCAGAAACTCTGGTCGGCCACGATCAATGACAAGGGGGCCTATTTCTGCGAGGTCGCCGGCGCGATCGACCGCCTGTATTTCGACGGCAAGCACGCCTGGCCGGTCGAGCACGGCTGGTGGCAGCGCACGCCCAGCGACTTCAAGGACCAGTTGGAGCTCTGCAACTACTGCGCCCTGGCCCAGCCGGGTCCGTCGCAGCTGGACCTGCTGGACCGCGACATCATCTCGGCCGAGCACAAGCAGATCCTGAAGAAGCTGGGCAGCCCGGCGATCCGCAAGCGCGCCTACGAAATGTTCGACCCCGAGCTGCACATGCAGAAGCGCCAGGTCGAGACGCGCGATAACTATGTGGGCGACGCCAGCTCGGGTCGCCGCGTCGGGATCGGTCACAATTCGACCAAGCCGCGCCGGGTGGTCTGCGTGATGACCTCGGTTGGCTACGGCGACGACCTGGCCCTGACCTTGCCGCCCAACATGCGGGAGTTCGACGAAGTCATCGTGGTGACGACCAACGACGACGCGCGCACCCAGGAGGTGGTGGCGGCGAACGGCGCGACCCTGGTGATCTCGGATCGCTGCTTCGAGGACGACCACGCCTTCAACAAGGGCAAGATGCTGAACGACGGCTTGAAGGTGTTGAAGGACGCCGACTGGATCGTCTTCACCGACGCCGACATCATCATGCATGAGGGCTTCTACGAGATCTTCATGTCGCACTCGTGGAATCCCGGGTGCCTCTATTTCACGACCCGGATCGACAGCCAGAAGGTCGAGGGCAAGACCAGCGAGACGACGAACTCTCAGCCGAACGGCTACTTCCAGCTGTTCAACGCCAAGGCCCTGGCCATCCGCGACAGCTGGCCCAACATCGTCAACGAGAACTTCTGCTCGGCTGGCAGCGTCGACAGCTGGTTCTATCAGCAATGGCGCGACGACCAGCTGATCGGCATCACCGACATTCCCGTCCAGCACATCGCCAGCGAACGCCTGGGCGAGAACTGGAACGGCAAGCAGGCCAAGCCCAAGAAGTGGCGGCAGTTCGGCATTCTGACCGTGAACGGCATCACGCCACTGATGCCCGCGACCGAGGTGCCGGAAACCGTGCGCCTGACCGACACCCGCTTTGGCGAGACCCTCACCGTGCATCGCGACGAGATCCCGGCCCACGTCCAGTTCAGTCCGAACGGCGGTCTGATCTTCAAGGGCAAGGACATCGGGCGCATGCACATCCACGTGGCTTACTGGGCCGACTGAAGCCCGCCGGCGAGGCGACATCCGACTTGAGACCGTCATGTTCGGGCTGGCGAACCGCGCGCGCCCGTATAGAAATGAGCGAGAATTTTCCGCCCTAAGGTCTTTCGATGCGATTCCCCGCCCGCCGCGCCGTCCTGACCGGTCTTGGCCTTTCGCTCCTCGCCGCCTGCGCCAAGAAGGCGGAGACCGCCAGCGCCTGGGAGCGGATTAAGGCCTCCGGCGTGCTGCGCATCGCCCTGGAAGGCACCTATCCGCCCTTCAATTTCCAGGGCAAGGACGGCCAACTGACGGGCTTCGAGGTCGATTTCGCCAAGGCGCTTGCCGCCCAACTGGGCTTGAAGCCGAAATTCCAGACCGCGCCTTTCGCCGGCCTGCTGGGCGCGCTGGAATCCGGCCGCGCCGACGTGGTGATCAACCAGATCACCATCACGCCCGAACGCGAGGCCAAATACGATTTTTCCGAGCCCTACACGATCTCGGGCGTCCAGATCATCAAGCTGAAGGACCGGCCTGGCCTGGAAAAGCCCGAGGACCTGGCCGGCAAGAAAGTCGGCGTCGGCCTGGGCACCAACTACGAGCAGTGGGCGCGCGCCAACGTGCCGAGCGCCGACATCCGCACCTATGACGACGATCCCACCAAGTACCAGGACCTGAAGGCCGGCCGCATCGACGCGGTGCTGAACGATCGTCTGGTCGCCGCCGACTTCGTCAAGACCTCGCCGGAATTCATTGCGTCGGGCGCGCCCTTCGCGGCCCAGGGCGCGGGCGTGGCGATGAAGAAGGATCCGGGCCTCAAGGTCGTCATCGACCAAGCCATCGACGCGCTGCGGTCCAGCGGCAAATTGAGCGCGATCTCGCAAAAGTGGTTCGGCCTGGACGTGACCCACTAGGCATGGAGAGCGGTCTCGATCTGCTGCGCCAGTCGGCGCCGTTTCTGCTGAAGGGCGCGGTCTACACCGTTCTGCTCAGCGTGATCGGCATGGGGATTGGCGTCTGTCTCGGCTTCGGCCTGGCCCTGATGCGGCTGTCGCGCTCGCCGCTGCTTCGATGGCCGGCGTCCGCCTATGTCTCGGCCTTTCGCGGCACGCCGCTGCTGGTGCAGCTCTTTCTGATCTACTACGGCTTGCCGCAGTTCGGCATCGAGATGCCGCCGCTCCTGGCCGCCGGCATCGGCTTTTCGCTGAACGTCGGCGCCTATGCCTGCGAGATCCTGCGCAGCGCGATCGACGCCGTCGACAGGGGCCAGTGGGAAGCCGCCAGCGTGCTCGGCATGAGCCGGGGTCAAACCCTACGGCGGATCATCCTGCCCCAAGCGGCTCGCACGGCGGTGGCGCCCTTGTCCAATAGCTTCATCGGCCTCGTGAAGGACACCTCACTGGCCGCCACGATTCAGGTCCCCGAGCTGTTCCGCCAAGCCCAGTTGATCACCGCCCGAACCTACGAGATTTTCGCCATGTATCTGGCGGCCGCCGCCATCTACTGGATCGTCTCGACCGTGCTCGCGGCCCTTCAGGGTCAACTGGAGCGCCGCGCGGCGGAGGGCCGCCGATGAGCGCGATCGAAGCCAAGGGCCCGCGCAAACGCTTCGGCGACACCCCTGTGCTGGCCGGCGTCGACCTGACCGTCAGCCCCGGCGAGGTGGTGGCCGTCATCGGCCCGAGCGGTTCGGGCAAGAGCACCCTGCTGCGCTGCCTCGCGGGGCTTGAGCCGCTGAATGGCGGCGAGCTGACGATCGCGGGCGTCACGGCCGGCGGGAAGGTTCCCCTGGCCAAGGCGCTTAATGGGCGGGTCGGCTTCGTCTTCCAGAACTTCAACCTCTTCCCGCACAAGACCGCGCTTCGGAATGTGATCGAGGGCCCGGTGGTCGTCCGCAAGGCGGATCCGACCCAGGCCGTCGCCCGGGGCCTGCAGCTGTTGGAAAAGGTTGGCCTGGGCGGCCGCGCCGACGCCTACCCGGCCGCTCTGTCCGGCGGCCAGCAGCAGCGTTGCGCGATCGCTCGGGCGCTGGCCATGGATCCCGAAGTCATCCTTTTCGACGAGCCGACCTCCGCCCTCGACCCCGAACTGGTGGGCGAGGTCCTGGCCGTGATCCGCGACCTGGCGGCCGAGAAGCGCACCATGGTGATCGTCACCCATCAGATGGATTTCGCCCGCGACGTGGCCGACCGGACGATCTTCATGGACGGGGGCGTTATCGTCGAGCAAGGCCCGTCGAAACAGCTCTTGGCCTCGCCGCGCGAGGAGCGGACGCGCCGGTTCCTGGCGCGTTCCGGCGTCCTGCGGCCATAGCCAAGCAGCCATAATTTGGCCCACGGCGCGCTTCACCACGAACGCGCGCATTAGGCGAAATCATCCGCTGCTTCCGCGCGCGGATGCGCTATAAACATTTGAATCTCAAGCCCTCCGCCGGGTGGCTTTTAGTGGCGAGGACAGCGTGAAGCCTTATATCGAAGTCAAGGGCGCCTCGGGCGCGGTCTACCGCTACAAGCTGGCCGAAAGCGGCGAACCGGCGACCACGATCGCCGGCAACTACCTCTATGTCGACGCCGGGGGCCAGGTCGTCTACGCGGGCGAAGCCAACAACCTGGTCGACGCTAAGGCGCGCTGGTCGGAAGCCTACGCCCGCCATGGCGCGACCTGGCTCTACACCCGCCTGAACGTCTCGGGCGCGTCGCGGGCGGACGAATATTCCGACATCGTCATCGCCCTGCAGCCGGTGATGAATCAGGCCGACTAAACCGCTGCCGGCTGGGCGCGCTCGGGCTATGGTCGCGGCGAATGCGTCCGGAGATTCTCTTTCCCCTGTTCACCTCGGTATCCACGCTCAAGGGCGTGGGTCCCCGCGTCGCGCCGCTCGTCGAGAAGCTGGCGGGGCCGATCGTGCGCGACGTCCTGTTCACCGCGCCGACGGGCCTGATCCGGCGCGGCCTGACCACGGTCGACCAGGCCGTCGAGGGACAGGTCCAGACCTTCGTGGTCACGATCGACGCGCATCAGCCGCCGCACCGCCTGGGCTATCCTTGGAAGATCCGCGCCTGGGACGGCACGGGCTTCCTCACCCTGATCTGGTTCAAGGGTCACGGACCGCATCTGGAACGCCAGCACCCGAAGGGCGCGCGCCGCGCCGTCAGCGGCAAGGTCGAAAGGCCCGACGGCTACGCCTCCGAACTGCAGATCGCCCATCCGGACTATATCGTCGACGAGGCCAAGGCCGGCGACATTCCCGCGATCGAGACGGTCTACCCCGCCACCCATGGCCTGCCCTCGCGCGCCTTCCGCAAATTCGCGCTGGAGGCCTTGGCCCGCGCCCCCGAGCTGCCCGAATGGCAGGATCCGGCCTGGCGGGAGCGCGAAAGACTGCCTGGCTGGCGCGAGGCCCTGGCGGCCCTGCACGCCCCCGCCAGCGAGGCCGATCTGTCGCCCTTGGCCAGTCCGCGCCGCCGCCTGGCCTATGACGAACTTCTGGCCCATCAGCTCGCCCTGGCCCAGCGCAAGGCCTCGCGACGCGCGACGCCGGGGCCGCGCATTCCGGCGGGCGCGCTTTCAGAAGCCGCCGAGAAGGCCCTGCCCTTCAGATTGACGGGCGCTCAGATCCGAAGCCTCTCCGAGATCCGCGGCGACCTGGCCTCGGGCGAACGGATGAGCCGGTTGCTCCAGGGCGATGTCGGCTCGGGCAAGACCGTGGTGGCCATGCTGGCCATGGCCGACGCGGCCAGCGCCGGCTTCCAGTCAGCCCTGATGGCGCCGACGGAAATCCTGGCCCGCCAGCATTTCGAGACGATCGCCGCGCCGCTAGAGGCCCTGGGCCTGTCGGTGGTGCTGCTGACTGGCCGCGACAAGGGCGCGGGCCGCGCGGCCAAGCTGGCCGGGATAGCGGATGGTTCGCACCACGTGATCGTCGGCACCCACGCCCTCTTTCAGGACGAGGTCGTCTACAACAACCTCGCCTTGACGATCATCGACGAACAGCACCGCTTTGGCGTCAACGAGCGCCGCCGCCTGCAGGACAAGGGCGCCCACGGCGGCGAAGGCGTCCATCTGCTGGCCATGTCGGCCACCCCGATACCGCGCACCCTGGAGCTGACCCTGTTCGGCGACCTGGACGTCTCGCGCATCGACGAAAAGCCGCCGGGCCGCACGCCCGTCGCCACCCGCGCCGCGCCGACGCCGCGGGTCCCCGAGATCGTCGAGCGCCTGCGGGGCGCTATCGCCGGCGGAGCCCAGGCGTTCTGGATCTGCCCGCTCGTCTCGGAGTCCGAAAAGGTCGACCTGCGCGCCGCCGAGGATCGCGCCGCCGATCTCGCCCGGCGCCTGCCCGGCGTCGGCCTGGTGCACGGCCAGATGCCCCCGGCGGAGAAGGACGCGGTGATGCAGCGCTTCGTCGATGGCGAGGTCAGCGTGCTGGTCGCCACCACGGTGGTCGAGGTCGGGGTCAATGTGCCCAACGCCAGCATCATGGTCATCGAACACGCCGATCGCTTCGGCCTGGCCCAACTACACCAGCTGCGCGGTCGGGTCGGTCGAGGGGCGAGAGAGAGCTCTTGCGTCCTGCTCTATGACCCGCCGCTGTCGGACGTGGCCCAGCAACGTCTCGATATCCTGCGCCGCAGCGACGACGGTTTCGAGATCGCCGAAAAGGACCTCGAACTGCGCGGGGGCGGCGACCCGCTGGGGCTCAAGCAAAGCGGCTTCCCGGCCTATCGCCTGGCCGACCCGGCGGCGCACCGCGACCTGATCGCCGTGGCGGCCGACGACGCGCGCCTGATCCTGACCAGGGACCCGAACCTGACCTCGCCACGCGGCCGGGCCTTGCGGATGCTGCAGGAACTGTTCGACTGGAAACCGGCCTCGCCGCTGAACGAGGCGGGTTGAGCAACTCAACTAGGCCTATTAGTCGCGCTAAACTCAGCCCTATCATTTTCAGAAGACTATTTCGGAAAGCTCTTCCAAAGACTGCTGCCGGCCCACAATATTGAAAACAATGCCGCAATAGCGGATAAAACTGCAAAGCCAACCACTAATCTAGCGAGAGCTCGACCAAGGCGTCTATTCGTTGCGCTCCCTTTTGCTCGTTGCGGAACGCTATGTCGTGATTGATCAACCGAGCCAGCTGTGCAGCCGCGAATGATAGCACTCCAACAAGTGCTACCGCTCCCGCGCCTCGGAGAAGCGGCCAAAGCCTTACCTCTTGAGCTGAGGCAGCTAGAATCGAAAATACAATCCCGCCGTTTGATATCCCTAATAGACGCAGTAGCTCTTCCTGCACCCGTGACAGATCTGTCTCTTGCCGGGAAGGTTGATACTCCATCTTACGCCTATTGAGCATCATTCACCTTGCGCTCCACCCTTCTGGTGATGCCATAGGTGCATGATCCCCGCCAAAGCGCCACCGATCGCCAGACCGACGGCCGCCGAGCCCAGCGCGAAGGCCAGCCAGGCGGTCAGGCCGCCCACAACCGGCGCCTGCCCCGCCCAGTGAGACAGCCCCTCGACCCAGACCGGCACGGGAGTCAGGTGAAACTTCTCCAGGCCGTGGACGATGATGCCGCCGCCGACCCATAGCATCGCCGCCGTGCCGATGAGGGTCAGGGCCTCCATTGTCCAGGGCATGGCCTTGACCAGACCGCGCCCGAAGCCGCGCAATCCGCGCGACGTCCCTCGCGAAAGATGCAGGCCGATGTCGTCCATCTTCACGATCAGGGCCACGGCGCCGTAGACCCCCACGGTCAGCAGGACGCCGACAATGACCAGGGCGGCGGCTTGGATCCCGAGCGGTTGGTCGGCGACATCGGCCAGGGCGATGGCCATGATCTCGGCCGACAGGATCAGGTCGGTGCGGATCGCGCCGGAGACCTTCTGCTTTTCGAGCTCCGGCCCGCTCAGGGCTAGCTCTTCCACCGCCTCGCCCTCGGCCTGCGACGTGAAGGCCTCCAGCACCTTCTCGGTCGCCTCGAAGGCCAGATACACCCCGCCGCACATCAGGATCGGCGTCACCGCCCAAGGCGCGAACGCCGACAGCAAGAGCGCGCCCGGCAGCAGGAACAACAGCTTGTTGCGAAGAGAGCCCAGGGCGATCTTCCAGACGATCGGCAGTTCGCGATCGGGCGAGAAGCCCATCGCGTAGCCCGGCGTCACCGCCGTGTCGTCGACCACCACGCCCACCGCCTTGGAGCCCGCCTTGCCGGCGGCCGCGCCGATATCGTCCAGCGAAGCGGCGGCGAGCTTGGTGATGCCCGCGACGTCATCAAGCAGCGCGGCGAGACCGGAAGGCATTCAGAAATCCTGTCGTCGAGGTTGAGCCCGAAGGCCTAAGGGGCGTCGCGGTCCGCGTAAAGTCGCAAGTCGCTTGCCTAACGCTGGGGCAAGGCGGGAAGCTTCGCGCATGACCGTCGTCGCCGCCCTCGACCGCCTTGCGCCGCGCCTGTCGCCGACCGCGACCCGCACGATCAACGCCCGCCGTCTGTCGGGCGGCGCCAGCCTGGAAACCTGGGCTTTCGACCTCGACGACGGCGCGCCGCTGATCCTGCGTCGCCGGACCTCGAGCTCTGCCCTGCGAGAGACGGCCCTGCCGCTCGACCACGAGGCGTCTCTGATCCGGGCGGCCAGCGCCGTCGGCGCGCCGGCGCCCAGCGTCGTCCATGTCTGCGCGCCGGAAGACGATCTGGGCGAGGCCTATGTCATGCGCCGCCTGGAGGGCGAGACCCTGGGACGCCGCATCGTTCGCGACGAGGCCTTCGCGGCCGTTCGTCCCGGCCTGGCTCGACGCTGCGGCGAGGTGCTGGCGCGGATCCATGCCGTTCCCACCGAGGGGTTGCCAGAGCTGGCGACCTCGGATGCGCGTGGCGAACTGGCGCGTTACGAGGCCATCTATCGCGAGTTGGACGCCGAGCGGCCGATCATGGAGGCCGCGTTCCGCTGGCTGGAGGCCGCGGCGCCGTCGCCGCCCGAACGTCCGGTGCTGGTGCACGGCGATTTCCGAAACGGCAATCTGATGATCCACCCCAAGGACGGGCTGGTCGGCGTGCTGGACTGGGAACTCGCGCACCTGGGCGATCCCGCCGAGGACCTGGGCTGGATCTGCGTCAATTCCTGGCGCTTTGGCGAGTGGCGAAAGCCGGTCGGCGGCTTTGGCGACTATGCCGACCTGCTGGCGGGCTACGGGGACAATATTCCGCTTGAGCGCGTCCGGTTCTGGCAGGCCCTGGGCTCCCTGAAATGGGGCGTCATGTGCCTGATGATGTACCAGAGCTTCGCCACCGGCGCGGACCGTTCGGTCGAGCGGGCCATGATTGGCCGACGGGCCAGCGAAACCGAGATCGATCTTGTCGCGCTGATGGAGGCCGCCGCGTGATCCGCCATCCGACCGCCGCCGAGCTGACGACGGCCGTGGCCGCCTTCGACGAGGAGACCGCCGCGCCCGGCGACGCTCGCCATGCCTTCCTGGCCCGCGTCGCCGACAACGCCCGCGCCATTCTGGAGCGCGAGGCCCGCGACGGCGAGCGGATCGAGACCGAGGCGCGGGCGCGGCTCGAAGGCCTGCTGGCGGAGACGGGCGATTTCGCCACGCTGAACGCCAATCTTTGTCAGGCGCTCAGGACCGGAAGGATCGCGCCGCTCGACCCGGCCTTGCTGGCCCACCTACGCGCCACGGCGATCGCTCAGATCGCCATCGATCAGCCGACCTATGGCGGCCTACGGGCTTTGCTCGAGAATAGCTAGCGGACGGCCCGTCGCGGTCGCCACCCGAGCCCGCGCGTCGGCCTCGATGTCGGCGTAGAACAGATTGAACGCGTCGACCTTCCGACGATCGGCCCACGAACCGCTGTCGCGCAGGGCGTTGGACTTGGGTCGACTGGTGCGCAGCAGCCCGTTTTCGCAGACCGCCGAGACTTGACGCTGCAGGAAGGCCGGCCGAGCGCCCCACTCCAGCCCCGTGGCGTTGGCCGCGCCCAGATTCATGCGGGCCGGCGCGCGTTCCAGCGATACGCCGCCCAGCAGCGGATTGAAGCACAGGGGCGTTCGCCCATCCAGATTGTCGAGCTGGTCGTCCCCCTCCCAAACCAACGAGCGGGAGATCAGCTCGTGCACGTCCTGAAAATTGCCTTCCTCTGCCGAGGCCCAAGCGGCTAAGCAGCCGGTCTCCCCCCTCCGCTCGCAAGCGGGAAGCGGCGCGTTAGGCGTGTGTTCGTCGGCCGGCACCACGGTCTCGATCAGATAGGCGACAACCATCAGCTTCTTGAGCTCGGGCCGGGCGGCGATCACTTCACGCGCTAGGCGGTCGGCCAGAAGCCCGCCCTGCTCCACCCCAACCAGAATGAACGGCCGGCCCTGGTTATAGCGCGCCAGATAGGTCTCGAAGGCCTGCCTGACGTCGCCATACGCGAAGCGGCGGGCGTCGCGGGCGTCGTCGCGCAGCGTCAGATAGGTGTAGAGGCTGGCCTGGCGATAGCGCGGAGCGAAGATCCGGCCGATGCGGTCGAAGGGACCAGCGTAGTTGGGCAGCACCACCCGCGAGAGGAACCGCGCGGCCTTGGGCTGGTCGATGGCCCCGTTCCAGTCGCGACCGCCGTCGAAGGTGGTCGGGTGCACGAAGAAGATATCGACGGGACGATCGGCGGGCGCGGCCCCGGCGGGATCCTTGGGCCGCAAAGCCCAAGCGCTGGCCTGATCATAGTCCGGCGCCGGCGGCGGCTGGTAGGTCAGGAACGGAACCTTGGGGTCCAGAGCGTTGCTCAGGATGTCGTAGCGCCAGATGAACGCCGCCGACAGCACCACCGTCAGCACCAGAAGCGCCCCGGCGAAAATCCAGCGCTTGAAGCCTTTGATCCGACTGCCCATGCCCCCTGGGTACACCAAGGTCCAACGGGCTTTAAGCCCTTTCCTAAGCGCCTTCCTGGCCGATGATCGCCACCGAGCAGACATTGCTGGCCGGCGCGCCGCCTAGATTATGGGTCATGCCGAAGACGGGATTGGCCAGTTGCCGCTCCCCGGCGCGCCCTTGGAGCTGCAGGTACATCTCGTACAGCATTCGCAAGCCCGAGGCGCCGATCGGATGGCCGAAGCACTTGAGGCCGCCGTCGATCTGGCACGGCACCCCGCCATCGGCGTCGTAGAACCCGTCCAGCACGTCACGCCAGCCCTGACCTTCCGGCGAGATGAACAGGTCCTCCATCGTCACGAGCTCGGTGATCGAGAAGCAGTCATGCACCTCCATCATCGAGATCTGCTCGCGCGGACGCTCGATGCCCGCCTCCTTGTAGGCCTTGCCGGCGGCGATGCGGGCGGTGTGGAAGTGGCTGCCGTCCCAACCGTTGTACTGGCTCTCATAGCCGTTCGAGACCGACAGCTGCAGCGCCTTGACCGTCACGAGGTCACGTTTGCCAAGGCTCCGAGCGATCTCGGGGGTGGTGACGATAGCGGCCGCGGCGCCGTCCGAGACGCCGCAACAGTCGAAGAGGCCCAACGGCTCGGCGATCAGCGGCGCGTTCAGGGCCTGCTCGGCGGTGATGGGCTTGCGCAGGTGGGCCTTCTTCGACACCCCGTGCTTGGCGCGATAGGCGCTGGCCAGTTGGGCGAAATTGCCGGGCGCCGAGCCGTTCGGCATGATCTGCGGGTTCAGCGTGCCCGGATTGGCGACCGGCAAACCGCCATAGCCGGTGTCCTTCAGCTTCTCGACCCCGACCGCCAGGGCGATGTCGGCCGCCCCGGCCGCCACGGCATAGACCGCGCCGCGAAAAGCCTCCGAGCCCGAGGCGCAGAAGTTCTCGACCCGGGTGACGGCGATATTGGGTAGCCGCAGGGCGATCGACAGGGGCGTGCCGCCCTTGCCCGAACCGATCTCGTCGATGTGCGTCGAGAACCAGGCCGCGTCCAGCTGGGTGGGCTCGACCCCGGCGTCCTGCATGGCCTCCAGATAGGCCTCGACCATCAGGTCATCGGGACCCGCGTCCCAACGCTCGCCGAACTTGGAACAGCCCATCCCGAGGATGGCCACCTTGTCGCGAATACCTCTGGGCATGACGATCTTCCTATTCGGCGGCTTGGGCGTTTCGAGCGGCGATCGCCGCGCGGTCCGGCGCGGCTTTCCAGAAATAGCGGACGAAGCCGCGCTTCTCGTCGACCTCCTTGACGCGGAACACCATCCGCACCGGCAGGCCGGTCTCGACATCGCCTGGCGAGACGTCGGTGATGTCCATCATGATCCGCCCGCCGCCCTCGAAAACGATCATGCCGTAGTGGTTCGGCGGGGCCATGGAAAAGGTCAGATAATCAGCGGAGTAGCTCAGAACGTTCGCGCGGCGCTCGGCGAAGCGATATGGCTCCTGGGTGTCGACGGCGGGACTGTTCGGCGCCACCGAAATCCGAGTGCGCGGAAACTGGACGACGCCGGTCTCGCGGCAACGACCGCCGACCAGCCCCAGGATCATGTCCTCGTTGCGATAAAGCGTGGTCAGGGCCGTCTTGTTGTCCTTCTCGGCCCTCATGCCCTTGTCCCATTCAATCAGGCCATTGAAGGTCAGGAATTTCAGATAGTTAGTTTCGGGTTCTCGATCCGCCAGGGACCCGGTCACGCCGCGCGCGGGACGTCGGCCCTGGCCGGTGGCGCGAAACACCAACGCCTCGGCGCCCTGGCCGAATTGCGCGACGAGTACAACCTCGTTTTCCTTAGCGTCTTCAAGCGCATGGGCCAACATGATCGGACCATGCGCGCAGCCGGCCTCCCCCATGACGGCGGAGAGATTATCGCGGACCGCCTCGGGCCGGATCCCGATCGCCTTGGCCACGGTCGCGGCCATGCCGGAGAAGGTCGATGGGAAGCAGAAATGGTCGACTTGACCGGGACTTAGGCCGGCGACCTCAAGCGCCTTATGGATCGCGGGCGGGACCAGCTTGACGATCCCCTCGTCTCGGATCCAACGCTCCTCCCAATAGTAGTCGAACCCGCCGTCGTCGCCTCGGAAGTGGTCGACGAAATCGTCGGTGACGCTGCCGCGCCCCAGCAATTCGGCCGCGCCGGGCTCATCGGAAATCACGAAGGCCGCCGCGCCGTCGCCGAAGTCCAGTTCCTGGGTCGAGGCCGCGCGGGCCTTGCGGTGCTCGCCGATCGTGACCAGCGACCGGCCGCCCGCCGCCAGGGCCTGGCCCAGGGCCGTGAGCCCGCAGCGCTGCGAGCCGGTGACGTCACTTGCCGCGATCGATTTCTCCAGGGTCAGGGCCGCCGAAATCACGCCCGCGTTCAGGCGGTCGACGAACGGCGCCGTGGTCGAGGCGAAAAAGAGGCTTTCGATATGGCTACGGTCATCGTCCGGGCCGAGCGCGTCGCGCGCCGCCTCCACCGCCATGGTCAGGGCGTCCTCGTCCCAGTTGGCCATGGACCGCTCGCCCTTGCCCTTGGCCTTCAGGTTCGGCGCGACCCAGGCATTGGCCTCGGTCACCGCCTTGCGGCTCAGACGCAGACGCGGCGCATACGCGCCCCAGGCGGCGATGCCGGCCATGACATACTCCCTGACGTCGAGGTTCGCGCCCCGATCTTCGGTCAGCCTACGCCAGCGAACGCCCTCGGCAACCGTGCCCTGACGTCAGCGGAAGGGATCGTCGGTGTTCAAGTAGCCGGCGACATAGTCGGCGACACCGTCCTCGAGCGACGTCATGGGCGCGTTATAGCCGGCGGCCCGCAGACGGCTCATGTCGGCCTGGGTGTAGTATTGGTACTTTCCGCGCAGCGCTTCGGGCATGTCGATATAGCTGATGTCCGGCGCGCGTCCGGCGGCCTGGAAGGTGGCCGCGGCCAGATCGCGGAACGAACGCGCGTGGCCAGAGCCCAGATTGAACACCCCGTTGACCGCCGAGCTGTTCGCCAGCCAGGCGATGACGTCGACCACGTCGCGGACATAGACGAAGTCGCGCAGTTGGCCGCCGTCCTCGTAGTCCGGATGATGCGACTTGAAGAGCTTGACGCCCTCGCCCGCGGCGATGCGCGGCCAGATCTGGGCCACGACCGACTTCATGCCGCCCTTGTGCCCCTCGTTGGGACCATAGACGTTGAAGAACTTTAGCCCGGCCCATTGCGCGGGCGCGTGGCCGCGATGGGCCTCGCGCGCCGCATAGATGTCGAACAGCGCCTTGGACCAGCCATAGGCGTTCAGCGGTCGCAAGGCCCGCAAGCTCTCCAGGTCGTCCTTGCCCTCGAAACCCTGGGTTCCGTCGCCATAGGTCGCGGCCGACGAGGCGTAAATCAACCGCTTGCCGTGCCGGGCGCACCAGTCCCACAGGTCGCGGGACAGCACGAAGTTGGACTGCACGATCTTGTCGGCGTCCTGCTCGGTGGTCGAGGAAACAGCGCCCATGTGGACGACCAGCTCGACCTCGACGCCGCGCCTAGCCAGCCAGTCGTTGAGCTGTTCGGGCGCGACGAAATCGGCGATGGGATGCTTGGCGATGTTTCGCCACTTGCCGCTGGCGGCGTCGCGCAGACGGTCGCAGACCACCACGTCCAGAGCCGGGTCCTCGCAGAGGCGGGCCACGACGTTCGAGCCGATGAAGCCCGCGCCGCCGGTGACGAGAACGATGCGTCGGGTCATGCCCCTAGTTCGCCCCTTCGCGGAAGGCGGCCTTGGTCAGGGCGTCGTATTTCATCAGGTTGGACACCAGGGCCTCGAATTGGCTCATCGGCACCATGTTGGGACCGTCGGACGGGGCGTGGTCCGGATCCGGATGGGTCTCGATGAACACGCAGGCGACGCCGACGGCCACGGCCGCCCGGGCCAGGGTCGGAACGAACTCCCGCTGCCCGCCCGATGAGGCGCCCTGGCCGCCGGGCTGCTGGACGCTGTGGGTGGCGTCGAAGACCACCGGACAGCCGATCTGGCGCATGATCGGCAACGACCGCATGTCGCTGACCAGGGTGTTGTAGCCGAACGAGACCCCGCGCTCGCAGGCCATGACATTGGGATTACCGGCGCCCGTCACCTTGGCGACGACGTTCTTCATGTCCCACGGGGCGAGGAACTGGCCCTTCTTGATGTTGATCGCCCGACCGGTCCGCGCGGCGGCGACCAGCAGGTCGGTCTGGCGGCAGAGGAAGGCCGGAATCTGGATGACGTCGACCGCGTCGGCCACGATCGGGCAATGGCTGGTCTCATGCACGTCGGTCAGGGTCGGCAGGCCCGTCGTCTCGCGGATCTCCTGGAAGATCGGCAAACTGTCCTTCAGGCCGATGCCGCGCTGGGCCGCGCCCGAGGTGCGATTGGCCTTGTCGTAGGAGGTCTTGTAGATCAGCCCGACGCCCAGGCGCTCGGCCATTTCTTTCAGCGCGTGCGCCGTCTCCAGCGCGTGCTGGCGGCTTTCCATCTGGCAGGGGCCGGCGATGATCGACAGCGACTCGCCGTTCCCGACGCGAACGGCTGCGCCGTTGGGGGTCTTGATCTCGACGACGGCGTTCGGGGCGACGGCTTGCGGCTGATCCAAGGCGAGTATTCCAGCGTATTAGGATTTCAGGCGCCCAAGAGGTGCTCCCTCGGGCTGGGTGGTGCAAGTGCCGAACGATCGTGACGACCATGGGGCCATCCTCGTCTGGTTCCGCAACGACCTGCGCATAGCCGACAATCCCGCCCTGCGCCATGCCGCCGACAGCGGCCGGCCGGTGATCTGCCTCTACATTCTCGACGAGACGCCCGGCGTCCGCCCGATGGGCGCGGCGTCGCTCTGGTGGCTGAACAAGTCTCTCAAGTCGCTGGACGAAAGCCTTGAGAAGCTTGGCAATAAACTCGTGCTCCGCAGGGGTGTCGCCGCCGAGATTTTGGACGAGGTGCTGCGACAGACCGGCGCGACCGGGGTGTTGTGGAACCGCCTCTATGACAAGGCGTCGACGGATCGCGACATGGCGATCAAGACCCGTCTAAGGGCGGCTGGGATCGACTGCCAAAGCTTCAACGCGAGCTTGCTGACCGAGCCTTGGGAGATCAAGAACGGCGCGGGACAGCCCTACAAGGTCTTCACGCCCTATTGGCGGGCGGCACGCGAACACCTGACCGACGTCGTCGTCGAAGACGCGCCAAAGTCCCTGAAATCGCTCGGGCATCTTCCTTCCAGCGAAAGCCTGGCGGACTGGCGGCTGCACCCGACCAAGCCCGACTGGTCAAAGGGTTTCGACCTCTGGACGCCCGGCGAAGCGGGCGCCTTGGCGCGCCTGGACGACTTCCTGTCGGGCCCCGTCAGCGGCTATGGCGAGAAGCGCGACTTCCCCGACGTCGAGGCGACATCCCGCCTTTCCCCGCACCTGCATTTTGGCGAGATCGGACCAAGGCAGGTCTGGCTGGCCGCGCGCGAGGCCCAAGCCCCCCGCGGAGAGATCGACAAGTTCCTGTCCGAGTTGGGCTGGCGGGAATTCAACCACGCCATCCTGTTTCACTGGCCCGACCTGCCCGCCCGGAATTTCAAGCCGGAGTTCGACGGCTTTCCCTGGGCTCGTGACGACGCCGCCTTCGAGGCCTGGACCCGAGGCCAGACCGGCTACCCCATCGTCGACGCCGGGATGCGCGAACTGTGGACCACCGGGTTCATGCACAACCGTGTGCGCATGATCGTCGCCTCGTTCCTGATCAAGCATCTGCTGATCGACTGGCGCGAGGGCGAGGCCTGGTTCTGGGACACGCTGGTCGACGCCGATTTGGCGAACAACGCCGGCAACTGGCAGTGGGTGGCGGGCAGCGGCGCCGACGCCTCGCCCTACTTCCGGATCTTCAACCCCATCGCGCAGGGCGAGAAGTTCGATCCGCTTGGGACCTATGTCCGACGTTGGGTTCCGGAACTCGCCGGCGTTCCAGACGATGTTATCCACAAGCCATGGACCCGGCCGTTGCATCTGCCGGCCGCGGCGAAACGTCTCTATTCAAGACCGATCGTCGAGCACGACCACGCCCGGGCCAGGGCCTTGGAGGCCTATCACAGCCTCTAGCCGGCGGGCTTTACGAACCGGTCGTTAACAGCGTTAATAAACGCGCAACCGGATGCGAGACCGACCTTGGACACCGCGCTCTGGAACGACCCCGACCTGACGGCCGCCCCGGCCGCCTTCCGCGCCGCGCTTCGCGTCGCGGCGACGAACTGGGAGTTCGGCTCCGTCACCTTCATCCTGCCGACGGGCAAGCCGTTGACCGTCACCGGCCGGCAAGCTGGGCCCGAAGCGCTCATCAAGATCCATGATTACAACTTCATTCGCCGCGCGTTCTCTTCGGGCGACATCGGCTTCGCGGAAGGCTTCGTGGCCGGCGAGTGGGAGACTCCCGACCTCTCCGCGGTGCTGAGCGCCTTCTCGCTGAACTTCGACAAGCTCTCGGCGCTGGTGGACGGCAATCCGTTCATGCGGATTTTCAACGCGCTCTACCATTTCTTTCATCGCAACAGCCGCGCGGGGTCCAAGAAGAACATCCACGCCCACTACGACCTGGGCAACGCCTTCTATTCGCGGTGGCTGGACCCGACGATGACCTATTCGTCGGCGCTGTACGAACGGCCGAACCAGCCCCTGCCCGAGGCCCAGAAGGCGAAATACGCGGCCCTGGCGCGGACCATAGACCTCGCGCCGGGCAAGCACGTGCTGGAGATCGGCTGCGGCTGGGGCGGTTTCGCCGAGTTCGCGGCCAAGGAGGTGGGGGCCCAGGTCACCGGCATCACCATCTCCCAGGCCCAGTATGAATTCGCCAAAAAGCGCCTGTTTGACCAGGGCTTGGCCGAGAAAGCCGATATTCGCCTGGTCGACTATCGCGACGTCGAAGGCCGGTTCGACGCAGTGGCCTCGATCGAGATGTTCGAGGCCGTGGGCGAGGAATATTGGCCCGCCTATTTCAGCAAGATCCGTGAGGTCCTGCACCCCGGCGGCCGCGCCGGCTTGCAGATCATCACCATCCGCGACGAGCTCTTCAGCCACTACCGCGAACGGACGGACTTTATTCAGCGCTACATCTTCCCGGGCGGCATGTTGCCCAGCGAGGCGCGCCTGAAGGAAGAGACCGAGCGGGCGGGTCTGGAATGGAGCGATCTCAAGCGCTTCGGCCAGAATTATGCCGACACCCTGGCCGAATGGGGTCGGCGCTTCGAGGCCGCTTGGAGCGAGATCCGCAAGGACGGATTCGACGAGCGCTTCCGGCGCCTTTGGCGGTTCTATCTCAGCTACTGCGAGGCCGGGTTCCGAACCGAGCGAACCAACGTGATCCAGCTGGGCCTGAGCCGGGGCTGATACAGAGCCTAGGAGCTCAGCGTCCAGAATGGGGATTGTGGATAGCGCGCGATCCCCATGAGGTGGCTCGGGATTTGTCGCGGAGTTGACGCGCCTTCAGGAAATCTGGGTTGCCTCGGCGCCGCGCCGCACGATCTACCAATCCTCCAGACGCCCCGCTCGAAGGCCCGCCATGACCGTCACCGCCCGCGTCCTCCCGACTGTTCTGGACGCCATCGGCAACACGCCGCTGATCCGCCTGCGGCGCGCCAGCGAGGCCACGGGCTGCGAGATCCTGGGCAAGGCCGAGTTCATGAACCCGGGGCAGTCGATCAAGGACCGCGCGGCCCTCGGCATTATCCGCGACGCCGAGGCCAAGGGCCTGCTGAAGCCCGGCGGGCGCATCGTCGAGGGCACGGCGGGCAATACCGGCATAGGCCTGGCCATGGTCGCCTCGGCCCTGGGCTACAGGACCACCATCGTCATTCCGCGCACTCAGAGCCAGGAAAAGAAGGACGCCATCCGCCTGCTTGGCGCCCAGCTGATCGAGGTGGACGCCGTTCCTTACTCCAATCCGGACAATTACGTCCGCTATTCCGGACGCTTGGCGGAAGAACTCGCCGAAACCGAGCCGAATGGCGTGATCTGGGCGAACCAGTTCGACAATGTCGCCAACCGCGAGGCTCACTACCGCACCACCGGCCCGGAAATCTTCGAGCAGACAAGCGGCAAGGTCGACGCCTTCATCTGCGCGGTCGGCTCGGGCGGCACCCTGGCCGGCGTCGCCCAGGCGCTGCGCGAGCGCAAGCCCGGCGTGACGATCGGCTTGGCCGACCCGCACGGCGCGGCGCTGTACAGCTGGTACAAGGACGGCCAGCTGATGTCCGAAGGGAGCTCGATCAGCGAGGGCATCGGCCAGGGGCGCGTCACGGCCAATCTCGAGGGCCTGACCGTCGACGTTCCGCTGCGCGTCTCGGACGAGGACATGCTCGAGGTTCTGTTCGACCTGGTCCAGCACGAGGGCCTGTGCCTGGGCGGCTCGGCCGGCATCAATGTCGCGGGCGCCGTCCGCCTAGCCCGGGAACTGGGTCCTGGCCACACCATCGTGACCGTGCTGTGCGATCACGGCTCGCGCTATCAGTCCAAGCTCTTCAATCCCGTATTCCTCAAGGAAAAGGGTCTCCCCGTCCCGCCTTGGATGTAAGGTTCGCGCGACTCCGATTCCGAAAGGCGCCGCCATGAGCACTCCGTCTGATCCGCTGGTCTCGACCGCCTGGCTGGCCGACCATCTCGACGCGCCGGACGTGCGCGTGGTCGACGCCTCGTGGCACATGCCGGCCGCCCAACGCCATCCCGCCAAGGAATTCCTGGCCGCCCACATTCCCGGCGCGGTGTTCTTCGACATCGACGAGATCGCCGACGAGACCAGCGACCTGCCGCACATGATCCCGACGGCGGCCAAGTTCGCCTCGCGGGTCAGGAAGCTGGGCCTGGGCGACGGCTCGCGCATCGTGGTCTACGACAGCTTGGGCATCCTGCCCGCCGCCCGCGTCTGGTGGCACTTCCGCGCCATGGGCCACGAGGACGTGGTGGTGCTGGACGGCGGCCTGCCCAAATGGATCGCCGAGGGGCGCCCGGTCGAGGATGGCCCAGCCGCGCCGCAGGAGCGCCATTTCACCCCGCGCTGGCAGGCCGACATTTACCGCTCGGTCGATCAGATGCGCGACATCGTCGCCAGCGGCCGCGAACAGATCATCGACGCGCGCGCCGCGGGCCGTTTCGAGGGCAAGGATCCCGAACCCCGAGCCGGCCTGCGCGGCGGCCACATGCCCGGGGCCCGCAACATCCCGCTATCGGCCATACTGGCCTCGGACAACACGATGCTGCCGGCCGACCAGCTGAAGATCGTGTTCGAAAAGGCCGGCGTCGATATCGACAAGCCGATCGTCTCGACCTGCGGCTCGGGCATCACCGCCTCGGTCGTGGCCCTGGCCCTGGCGCGCCTGGGCAAGCCGCGCTCGGCGGTCTACGATGGCTCGTGGACCGAATGGGGCGGCCTCTCGGACACGCCGGTCGCGACCGGTCCGGCGGCCTGACCGCCATGAATGAAGAGACTCGCCTGATCCACGCGGCCGCCGAGCCGACGTCCATGCCCCGCGTGGTCAACCCGCCGATCCAGCGCGGCTCGACCGTGCTGCTGCCCAACGCCGCCGCGCTCTATGACGACGACCAGATCACCTATGGCATCACGGGGCTGGCGTCGCCCGCCGCCCTGCAGCGCGCCCTGGCCGAGATGGAGGGCGCATCGGACGTGACGCTCTATCCGTCGGGCCTCGCGGCGATCACTGGGGCTCTTCTGGCGGTGCTGAAAGCCGGCGACGAGATCCTCGTAGTCGACAGCGCCTACAAGCCGACGCGCCGCTTCTGCGATCGGGTTCTGGCCCGCTTCGGCGTCTCGACCACCTATTACGACCCGGCTCTGACGACCGAGGGCCTGATGCACCTCGTCACGCCGAGGACGCGGCTGATCCTGCTGGAGACGCCCGGCTCCCTGACGTTTGAGATGCAGGACGTGCCGGCCATCGCCGCGGCGGCCAAGGCGCGCGGCGTGCTGACCCTGATCGACAACACCTGGGCGGCGGGCCTCTATTTCAAGCCGCTGGCGCACGGCGTGACCCTCAGCGTCCAGGCCCTGACCAAATATGTCGGCGGCCATTCGGACTGCTTCATGGGCTCGGTCGCGACCACGGACCCGGCGGTCGCCAGCCAACTGGGCGACGCCATGTGGGATCTCGGTTGGTCGGTTTCGGCCGACGACGCCTACACCATGCTGCGCGGCCTACGCACCCTGTCGACCCGACTGCCGCGTCACCATCAGAACGGTCTCGCCGTGGCGCGCTGGCTCCAGGATAGGCCAGAAGTGGATCGGGTGCTGCACCCCGCCCTGCCTGACGACCCAGGCCATGCGCTATGGTCGCGAGACTTCACCGGCGCCTGCGGCCTGTTCGGCGTTGTGCTGAAGCCAAGCTCTCAACGCGCGGTGTACGCCTTCCTCGACGCGCTCAAGCTGTTCGGCCTGGGTTTCTCCTGGGGCGGCTACGAAAGCCTCGCCATCCATTGCGATCCGCAATTGAAGCATCGCGCCATTCCCGTCGACCTCGGAGGCCCCCTGCTCCGGCTGCATGTCGGCCTGGAGGCGGTCGAGGACCTTCAGGCCGACCTGGAGCGGGGTCTCGCGGCCTGGCGATCCGCTTAGAGGCTGTCCGCTTTAGCCGCTCACACTTAAACCTAACGCGCTCTAAACACTGGCCGCATCCGGAATGGAGTCTCCGGGCGACCGCGGCGCCTTGCCGGGATCGAGGGCTTCCTTGAGGGCGGCGGCGTCCAGGCCGCGCTCCCAGCGGGAGACCACGATCGCCGCGACGGCGTTGCCCATGAAGTTGGTCAGGGCCCGGCACTCCGACATGAAACGGTCGACGCCGAGGATCAGGGCCATCCCCGCCACGGGAACCGACGGCACCACCGACAGGGTCGCCGCCAGGGTGATGAAACCGGCCCCGGTGACGCCCGCCGCGCCCTTGCTGCTCAGCATGGCCACGCCCAGGAGCAGGGCCTGCTGCTCCAGCGACAGCGGCACGCCCGTGGCCTGCGCGATGAACAGCGCGGCCAGGGTCATGTAGATATTGGTCCCATCCAGATTGAACGAGTAGCCCAGCGGCACCACCAGACCGACGACGGACTTCGGGCAGCCGGCCTTTTCCAGCTTCTCGATCAGGCTGGGCAGCGCCGCTTCCGACGAGCTGGTGCCCAGCACCAGGAGCAGTTCCGCCTTAAGGTAGCGGATCAGACCGAAGATGGAGAAGCCGTTGGCGATGCCGACCGCGCCCAGCACGACGATCACGAACAGCAGCGAGGTCAGGTAAAAGGCGCCGACCAGCAGAGCCAGATTGGCGATGGCGCCGACCCCATACTTGCCGATGGTGAAGGCGAAAGCCCCGAAAGCGCCGATCGGCGCGGCCTTCATGACGATGTGCACGAACTTGAAGAAGGTCTGGGCGATGATCTCAAGGAAGTCGACGACGGGCTTCGCCGGGTCGCCGACCAGGGTCAGGGACAGACCAAACAGCAGCGAGATCAGCAGCACCTGCAGGATCTCGCCCTCGGCGAAGGCGCCCATGAAGGTGTCCGGAATGATGTTCATCAGGAAGCCGACGACCGTCTGATCGTGGGCCTTGGCGGCGTACTGCGCGACCTTGCCGGCCTTGAGCGTGGCTGGGTCGATGTTCATGCCGGCGCCGGGCTGGACGACGTTGGCCACGATCAGGCCGACGATCAGCGCCAAGGTCGAAAAGACCAGGAAATAGGCCAGGGCCTTGAGGGCCACTCGGCCGACCTTATCGAGGTCGCGCATCCCAGCCACGCCCGTGACGACCGTCAGGAAGATCACGGGGGCGATGACCATCTTCACCAGCTTGATGAAGGCGTCGCCCAACGGCTTAAGCGCTTGCCCCAGATCCGGCTGGAAGTGGCCGATCAGCCCTCCCAGCAGGATCGCGAGCAGCACCTGGAAATAGAGGTGTCGATAAAAGGGCTTCGGCCGCTCCGGCGCGCCCTGATGGATAGTCTGCACGGTCGACTCCTGGACCGGCCGTTCGGCCGCGTTTCCTCCGCGCCCCTTGTCGAGACGCCTCGATAGACGATCCTCGCAGGAAGGACGCCGCGCAAGCGGTATCGGAAAAAGCCAAATCCCTCTGATTTTTCTGGACTTCCATACGTCCGGCTATCTTGGCTCAAGGCCCCTTAGGGCGAAAAACCCTACCGTAGCGATCCGACTTGTGCGAAATTTCGCGCAATCCACAAGAGCATTTGAATGACTTCTGAAGTCTTGCCGGATCATGGAGGCCCAACCGTCCAGCGCTGGATCATCTTCGGCCTGGTCAGCCTTGTGCTGCTGGCGGGCGCGATCGGCTTCGCGGACTCACTGGCCGGAAGGCGGGCCGCCGAGGATCTCGCGCGTCAGGCCCAGGCGTCCGCCACCCTGCACGCGGCGGTGCTGCGCAGCGAACTGGCCAAGCATCGGACCCTGCCTTTCGTGCTGGCTCAGGACCCCGATGTCGCCCGGACCCTGCGCTCGACAGAACCGCGTGGCGTCGACGTCCTGAACCGCAAGCTGGAGAGCCTTAGCGGCGGAACGCGGGCGGCGGTGATCTATGTCGTGAACGCCAAGGGCATGACGATCGCCGCGAGCAACTGGCGCCAGCCGACCAGCTTCGTCGGTTCCGACTATAGCTTCCGGCCTTATTTCCGAGAGGCCATGACCGACGGAACGGCCGAGCTTTTCGCGTTGGGCACCGTCAGCCGCCGACCGGGCCTTTTCATGTCGCGTCGCGTCGAAGGGCCCGACGGACCGCTGGGGGTGGTCGTCGTCAAGGTAGAGTTCGAGTCTCTGGAAGCCGAATGGTCGGCGTCCGAGCCCGCCTTCGCCGCGGATTCCCAGGGCGTGATCCTGGTCACCTCGATCCCCGCCTGGCGGTTTCGGACCTTGCATCCGCTGCCGCTGGCCGACCAAGACCAACTGCGCGCCGAACACCGCTTTGGCGACGCGCCTTTCACCTTGCTAGACGCCAGACCCGCCTTGGCGCCGAGTCGCGTCCCCACGCTGACCGAGATCGAGCCGCCCGGCCAGCCGAAGCGACGCTATATGGCCGCTAGCGCCAGCTTGGCGACTTCGGGGTGGACCATCTACACCCTCACGCCCGTCGGTTCGGCTTTGCGAGCGGCCAAGACCGGCGCGCGCGCGATCGCTCTGATGATAGGGCTCGCGCTCTGCGCCGGCGCCGCGACGATCCTGCGGTGGCGAAGCCAGGGCGCCGTTCGCGCCGCCCGCCAGGACGCCGCGCGCCGGGAGCTGGAGACCCGCGTCCAGGAGCGCACCGCCGAACTCAGCGCCGCGAACCAGCGCCTGACGGTCGAGATGGAAGAACGGCGCCGCGCCGAAGCGCATGTTCACCTGATGCGGGACGAACTGATCCAATCCAACAAGCTGGCCACCCTGGGCCAGATCGCGGCGGGCGTGGCGCACGAGATCAACCAGCCGGTCGCGGCCATCCGCGCCTATGCCGACAACGCCGCGATCTTCCTGAGACGCGGCGACGACAAGACGGTCAAGGCCAATCTAGGGCTGATCGCCGGTCTGACCGACCGCATCGGCCGGATCACCGACGAGTTGCGCGCCTTCGCCCGCAAGTCGAACTCCCCGCCTGCCCCGGTTTTGCTGCGCGATGCGATCGACGGCGCGCTGCTGCTGCTCGACCCGCGCCTGCGCCAACAGGGGGTGCGTGTTGTTCGAAACGAGGCCGATGAAGCCGCCCAGGTGATGGCAGAGCGCTTCCGCCTGGAGCAGGTGTTGGTCAACCTTCTGCAGAACGCTCTTGAGGCCCTCGAGAACCGGCCCGATCCGGAAATCCGCATAGCGGTCTCGGTCAAGCGGGCGTGGGTTCGCGTCGCGGTGGCCGACAACGGCCCAGGCGTCGCCGCGGAAGCCGCCGAGACCCTGTTCACGCCGTTCGCGACCACAAAGCCGCGAGGTCTGGGCCTGGGCCTGGTCATCAGCCGCGATATCGTCGCGGCGTTCGGCGGCGAGCTTAGCCTGGAGCCCGCGCCGCGCGGCGCGTGTTTCGTCCTGTCCCTGCCCAAGGCGCATTCGTGATGCCCGCTTCCGCCCATCCGCTTTCCGTGAATCAGGTCGCTTTCATCGACGACGACGAGGCCTTGCGCGAAGCCAATATCCAGGCGCTGCGCTTGGCGGGCTTCGAGGTTCTGGCCTTCGCCTCGGCCGAGGCGGCGCTGGCCGCCCTGCCCGACGGCTTCGCCGGCGTGGTGGTCAGCGACATCCGGATGCCGCGCATGGACGGTCGCCAGTTGTTTGTTCGCCTGAAGGCGCGGGACGAGGACCTCCCCGTCATCCTGATCACCGGCCACGCCGACGTTTCCGAGGCGGTCGAGGCCATGCGGGACGGCGTCTACGACTTCGTCGCCAAGCCCTACGCGCCCGATCGCCTGGTCAGCAGCGTGCGTCGCGCCCTGGAGAAGCGCCGGCTCGTCCTGGAAAATCGCCAGTTGCGAACCATCGCCGACGAGGCGCGCGACGACTGGCCCCTGATCGGCCAGACGCCCGTCATGGAGCGCCTGCGCGCCACGCTGCGCCAGCTCGCCTCGGCCGATGTCGATGTGCTGCTGGAGGGCGAGACTGGCGTCGGCAAGGAGCTGGCGGCCCGCGCCCTCCACGCCTGGGGACGCCGTCGCGATCGCGAGTTCGTCGCGGTCGACTGCGCCGCCTTGCCCGTTCAGGCGCTGGACAGCGAGCTCTTCGGCCATGAACTGGGGGCCTTCAACGGCGCGGTGCGTCAGCGTGTCGGGCGCATCCAGCAAGCGGATCGCGGCACGCTGTTCCTCGACGAGATCGAAACCCTCGCGCCCGACGCCCAGGGCAAGTTCCTCCGCGTGCTCGAGGAGCGCGAGATCACGCCGCTGGGCTCCAACCGCGCCCATACGCTGGACCTCCGTGTCGTCGCCGCCGCCAAGGGCGATCTGGCCGAGGCCGTGGCGGCGGGAGCGTTCCGTCAGGACCTCTTCCACCGTCTGGACGTCGTGCGTATTCGCATCCCGCCCCTGCGCGAAAGGCGCGAGGACGTTCCGCTGCTGTTCGCCCACTTCCTGGCGCGGGCCTGCGAGCGGCTAAACGGGCCGCAGCCCTCGATCGACGACCGCGTGCGCTGGCGTTTGCACAATCACGACTGGCCCGGCAATGTTCGAGAGCTGGGTCACTACGCCCAGCGCGTGGCTCTCGGCCTCGCCGACCCAGCGCCGCCCTCAATCGCCGAACAACCCTCGCTGCCCGAGCGGGTGGCGACCTACGAGGCGCGTGTGATCGAGGAGGTTCTGGCCGGTTGTGGCGGCGACGTCCGCTCGGCGCTGAAGGTCCTGCGCATTCCCCGCAAGACCTTCTATGACAAGGTCGCTCGCCACGGACTCGACCTCGACAAACACCGACGGCCCCGCTGAGGCGGCCAAGCCAGATTTTCCGATTTAGGCCCCGGGCTTTTAGATGAAATAGAACGAGTTACGGTTGCGATTGGGCAGGTCGGCCCCAGATAGCCGCGTAGACGCCGACGGAGGGTCGGCGCCGTTGTTCGACGGACATCCTTCATGCCTAACCTGTTCGACTCGCTGCGCATCGGCGACCTGACCTTGGCCAATCGCGTGGTCATGGCGCCCCTGACGCGTCTGCGCGCCGGTCCGACCCACACGCCCAACGCCCTGATGGCCGAGTACTACGGCCAGCGCGCCTCGGCCGGGCTGATCATTTCCGAAGGCGTGCCGGTCACGCCGCAAGGCGTCGGCTACGCGGGCGTTCCGGGCATCTGGTCCAAGGATCAAGCCGAGGCCTGGAAGCAGGTGACCAAGGCCGTCCACGACAAGGGCGGCCGCATCTTCATGCAGATCTGGCACGTCGGCCGCATTTCCGATCCCTCGCTGCTGAATGGCGAAGCCCCGGTCGGGCCCAGCGCGATCGCGGCCAAGGGCCACGTCAGCCTGCTGCGCCCCGAACGCCCCTATCCGACGCCGCGCGCCCTGACCACCGAGGAGGTCGCCGGCGTCGTGGAAGCCTTCCGCCAGGGCGCGGAGAACGCCCAGGCCGCCGGCTTCGACGGCGTGCAACTGCACGGCGCCAACGGCTATCTGCTCGACCAGTTTCTGCAGGACGGGTCCAACCAGCGCACCGACCAGTACGGCGGCTCGATCGAGAACCGCGCCCGCCTGCTGCTGGAAGCCACGGACGCGGCCATTTCCGTCTGGGGCGCCGACCGCGTCGGCGTCCACCTGGCGCCGCGCGCGGATAGCCACTCGATGGGCGACAGCGACCTGCCGGCCACCTTCGGCTATGTCGCCAAGGCGCTGGGCGAGCGCAAGATCGGCTTCGTTTCCGCCCGCGAATATGAGGCCGCCGATAGCCTGGGTCCGCGACTGAAGGCGGCCTTCGGCGGCGTCTACATCGCCAACGAGAAGTTCGACCTCGCCAGCGCCAACGCCGCGCTGGACGCCGGAAAGGCCGACGCTATCGCGTTCGGCAAGGCCTTCATCGCCAATCCGGACCTGGTCGAGCGCCTGAAGACGGGCGCGCCTCTGAACGCGCCGGTTCCGGCCACCTTCTACGGCCCTGGCGCCGAAGGCTATACGGACTATCCGACGCTGGCCCAGGCCGCCATTCCGGCCGAATAAGCGCGAAGCCCCGCGATGGCCGTCAGGCCGTCGCGGGGATCAGCCCCTCGGCCACATAGGCCAGGGCGACAGCCTCGGCCACCTTGATCCCGTCGACCGCGGCCGAAAGAATGCCGCCGGCGTAGCCCGCGCCTTCGCCGGCTGGATAGAGCCCGGCGGTGTTCACGCTCTGGAAGTCCTTGCCGCGCGTGATCCGCACCGGCGAAGACGTGCGGGTCTCGACGCCGGTCAGCAGGACGTCGGGATGGTCGTAGCCGGGGATCTGGCGCCCGAAGACCGGCAGCGCCTCGCGCATGGCCTCGATCACGAAGTCCGGCAGGCAGGTCGACAGATCCGTCAGCGTCACGCCCGGCTTGTAGGAGGGGGTGACCTCGCCCAGCGCCGACGAGGGTCGTCCAGCCAAGAAGTCGCCGACCTTCTGGCCCGGCGCCCGGTAGCTGGACCCGCCCGCCACATAGGCCAGGCTCTCCCACTTGCGCTGGAACGCGACGCCCGCCAGCGGGTGGCCCGGATAGTCGCGCTCCGGATCGATGCCGACCACGAAGCCGGAATTGGCGTTCCGTTCGTTGCGCGAATATTGGCTCATGCCGTTGGTGACGACGCGCTCGGGCTCGGAAGTCGCCGCCACCACCGTGCCGCCCGGACACATGCAGAAGCTATAGACAGTGCGGCCATTCGCGCAGTGGTGCGACAGGCTGTAGTCCGCCGCGCCCAGATCGGGGTGGCCGGCGCAGTCGCCGAACCGCGCCCTGTCCATCCAGGACTGAGGATGCTCGATCCGCACGCCGATCGAGAAGGGCTTGGCCTCGATATGGACGCCGCGATCGTACAGGGTCTGGAAGGTGTCGCGCGCGCTGTGGCCCAGGGCCATGACCACGTGGGTCGTGGGCAGGTAGTCACCACCGGCGATATGCAGGCCCTTCAACCGGCGCGAACCGTCCGCGCCGACCTCGATATCGAAGTCCTCGACCTTGTTTCGCCAGCGATACTCGCCGCCCAGGCTCTCGATGAGCGCCCGCATCTGCTCGACCATGTGCACCAGTCGGAAGGTGCCGATGTGCGGGTGGGCCTCGGTCAGGATCTCCTCGGGCGCGCCGGCCTTGACGAACTCCTCCAGAACCTTGCGTCCCAGGAAGCGCGGGTCCTTGATCTGGCTATAGAGCTTGCCGTCCGAGAAGGTCCCCGCCCCGCCCTCGCCGAACTGCACGTTGGACTCGGGATTCAACTCCCCGCGCCGCCACAGGCCCCAGGTGTCCTTGGTCCGCTCGCGCACGACCTTGCCCCGGTCGACGATGATGGGCTTAAGGCCCATCTGAGCCAGGATCAGACCGGCGAACAATCCGCAGGGGCCAGCGCCGATGACCACGGGGCGCGGACCGTCGAAGCCCTCGGGCGCCTTGGCGACCAGCTTGTAGGACGTGTCCGGCCTAACGCGCACGTGGTGGTCGCCAGCGAACCGCGCCAGCACGGCGGCCTCGTCGCGCAGGCTCACATCGACGGTGTAGACCATCAGGATCGCCGACTTGCGGCGCGCGTCGTGGGCGCGGCGGGCGATCTCGAAGCCCTCGAGATCGTCGGCCTTGATCCCCAGGCGCTCGATAATCGCGGGCTTCATCGCTTCCGGCGGGTGGCCGAGCGGCAGCTTCAGTTCCGAAATACGCAGCATGGCGCGGGTCTTAGCGGGAACGACGGCGTCGCGCCATCCGGGCGCGACCTTCCACGAAGGGCGGCATGGACCGATTGTCCCGAAGACAAGCGCGAGCGACTGCGCTAAAGCGGCCGACGTGACTCGCTTGACCGCTACCGCAAGACTGCTTGCGCGCGACGCCTTCCTGGTGCTCGCGACCCTGGCGATCGCGCTGAAGATCATGATCCCGGCAGGCTACATGCCGGGCATGGAGCCTCGAAATGGCCTGCCGTTCGCCCTGGTGCTCTGCACCGGCGACGGCGCCAGGATGGTCGAGCCCGGCCAAAGCCTGGCCGGGCACAAGGGCGACAGCCAAGACAAGAAGGCCGCTCACGACGGCGGCTGCCCCTTCGCCTGCCAGGGCGCGGCCGCTCCGCCGCCCACGGTCACCGCGACCGACGCCGTACAGCTTGTCGCCTATCTGGCGCCGCCGACTCCTCTGGAACGCGCGGTCGCTCCCGGCCGAGGCCTGGCCGCGCCTCCGCCGCCCCCGACTGGTCCTCCCGTCCTCCTGATCTGACCGCCGGTCGCTCGCGACCGGTCCCAACATCGCGCGCGCGACCTGATCGCCGCGCGCCGCAGATCATGCACGGCCGCCGCGCGCGGTCGAAGGACTCAGACCATGAAATCTCTCCTGCTGGCCTCGTCGGCCGCCCTTTTTCTCGCCCCGGTCGCCGCCTGGGCCAATCCGGATCCTGACCAAAACCAGGTCTCCTCGGTCATTGTCACCGCCCGCCCCAACGCCGAGGACCCGCCCGTGGTGGCGGCCGCGCGCAAGCGGCTCTCCGAAACCCCGGGCGCCGTGTCGGTGATCTCACAAGAATCCTACATCAACCGCGAGGCCCTGGCCCTGGACGACATGCTGCGCGACGCGCCGGGCGTCTATGCGCAGCGCAAGTGGGGCGGCGACGTTCGCATCTCGATCCGAGGCTCGGGGATCGGCAACGCCAACCACAACCGGGGCCTGCTGCTGGCCCAGGACGGCGTGCCGCTGAACGAGGCCGACGGCTATGGCGACAGTCAGATCGCCGATCCGCTCAACACCCGCTACGCCGAGGTCTATCGCGGCGGCAACGCCCTGCGCTTCGGCGGCGCTCTGCTGGGCGGCGCGATCAACATGGTCACGCCGACGGGCAAGGACGCGGGCTTCTCCAACCAGTTCCGACTCGATGGCGGCTCGTTCGGCATGATCCGGGAGCATGTCGCCATCGCCCGCCAAATCGGCGACTGGGACATCTACGCCGCTGGCACGAACCAGACCAGCCAGGGCTGGCGCTCGCAGAGCCAGCAGAACATCCAGTTCGGCAGCCTCAACATCGGCCGAGCCTTCGGCCAGGACCGCGAGGTGCGGTTCATCGTTAACGGTTCGAACATCAATCAGGAAATCCCCGGCGCGCTGACGCTGGACCAGTTCAACGCCAACCCGCGCCAGACCCCCGCCGGCAACTTGGCCGGCGACCAGGGCCGCAACCAGCGCGGCGTGCGCGGCTCGCTGGCGACGACCTGGCGGCTGAACGACGACCTGGTGTTCCAAGGCTCGCTGTACGCCGTCTGGAAAGATCTGGACCACCCGATCTTCCAGGTCATCGACCAGAAGAGCCGCAACTACGGCGCCTTTGGCCGGTTCGACTGGGACGGCCGCGTCGGCGACCTGAAGGCCGACGCCTTCTTCGGCGCCTGGTATCGGCAGGGCGATCTGGACTCCCACTTCTATATCAACAATCGCGGGGGACGCGGGGCGCTGCAGTCGGTCTCCTACCAGAACGCCAAGGCCATCGATGTCTTCGGCGAAGGCCGGGTGTTCGTCAGCGACCACATCGCCGTGGTGGGCGGCGCGACCTGGGGCCAAGCCGAGCGCGACTATGTCAGCGTCGCCGTTCCCGGGGTGAAGAGCACCTTCAACCTAACCGCCTCCAAGACCTATGACTGGCTTTCGCCCCGCATCGGCCTGTTGTGGCAGGACGACGCGGGAAACCAGGTCTTCGCCAATCTGACGCGGTCGGTCGAACCGCCCAATTTCGGCTCGATGTCGCCCACCAATATCGGCTTCGCGCCCGTCAAGGCCCAGAAAGCTTGGACCGGCGAGGTCGGCGCGCGCGGCCATCGGGGTCCGTTCACCTACGACCTGACGCTCTATCGCGCCAACCTGAAGGGCGAGATGCTGCAATACGCGGTCAGTTCGTCGATTCCGGCCTCGACCTTCAACGCAGACAAGACCATCCACCAAGGGATCGAGGCGGCGCTGGACTGGGCGGTGGCCCCGCGTTGGCGGGTTCGTCAGAGCTGGACCTATTCCGACTTCCACTTCGACGGCGACGCGGTCTACCGCGACAACCGACTACCGATCGTGCCCAAGAACTTCTACCGCTCGGAAGTGCGCTACGACGACCCGCGCGGCTGGTTCGTCGCGCCGTCGGTCGAGTGGTCGGCGACGGATCAGTGGATCGATTACAGCAACACCAAGACCGCGCCATCCTACGCGATCCTCAACCTCAACGCGGGATGGAAGGTCACGCCCGAGGTCTCGCTGTTCCTCGACGCCCGCAACCTGGCCGACAAGGCCTATGTCTCCAACACCCAGGCCGCCATCACCTGGACTGCTGCGACCGCCACCTTGTGGCCGGGCGACGGGCGTTCGGTGTTCGGCGGCGTGACCGTCTCGTTCTAATCCGTGGCGCGGCGGCCCCTAGGTCGCCGCGCCCATCGGGAAGATAACGATGAGCGAAATTCCAAGCTCCGAGGTCAGGACTCCGGCCGGCGAAGTGTATCGCGCCTTCTGGCGCTGGCACTTCTACGCGGGCCTTCTCGTTCTGCCCATTCTGATGCTGATGGCCCTGACCGGAGGCGTCTATCTGTTCAAGACCGAGCTCACGGCGATCATCCATCGTCCGCTGGTGGTCGTGGCCGATCGTACCGCGCGGGCGCCGCCCTCCGCCTGGATCGCCAGCGCCGAAGCTGGAGCCGGCGCCAAGGCCACCCAACTCATCATCCCGTCTCGGGGCGACCGCTCCGTGCAGGTGTTGGTCGGCGACAAGGCGCATCAAAGGACAGCCTATGTCGACCCGCACGACGGCGCTTATCTGGGGGTCACCACGCCCGGCGGCCTCATGGGCGTGATCAAACGCGTGCACAGCCTCGACATCGCCGGTCCCGTGATGAATGGCCTCGTCGAAGTCGTCGCGGGTTGGGCCATCGTGCTGGTCGCCACCGGCGTCTTCCTGTGGTGGCCGCGCGGCCAGAACGGCGGCGTGGTGACGGTGCGGGGCGGACCGGCCAGGCGCCTCTTCTGGCGCGACCTGCACGCGGTGACGGGCGCCTTCGCGGGGATCGTCATCGTTTTCCTGGCGGCGACCGGAATGCCGTGGTCGATCTTCTGGGGCAAGGAAGTGCGGCAATTGACCACCGAAGCCGGTTGGGGCCGCCCCAAACCGCCGATCGCCGAGCGGCATCACCCCGTCAAATCCGTCGAGCGTGACGGCGTCCCCTGGGCCCTGGGCGCCCACGCGCCGCCGGACACGTCCAGCCCGTCGCCCATGCCCGGGATGAGCGCGAACGAACATGCCCGCATGATGCAGGCCAAGGTCCTGGGCGTCGACGACATCGTCGCCAAGGCTCGGGCTGACGGTCTGACCGACGGCTTCACCCTCACCCTGCCCCAGGCGCCGGGCGGAACGTGGACGGCGTCCTATATGCCCGACCATGTCGAGCGGACGCGGACCCTCTATCTGGATGGCCGCGACGGCCACGTCCTGGACGATATCGGCTATCGTCGGTTCGGCCCGGCGGCCAAGGCCATCGAGTGGAGCATCTCCGTCCACCAGGGGCAGGAGTTCGGCCTGGTCAACAAGCTCGTCATGCTGGCGGGCTGCGTCGCCATCTGGCTTCTCGGCGGCTCGGCCCTGGTTATGTGGTGGAAGCGTCGCCCAAAAGGGCGCCTCGCCGCACCGCCCCGCCCCACTCGCCCCGGCGCCTATGCCGGCTTGTTGGCCATCGTGCTGCCCCTCGCCGTTCTCTATCCCCTTGTCGGAGCTTCGCTCATCACGGTGCTGCTCCTCGATCTCATTTACCGTCGGCTGACCTCGTCGCCGCTCTTCAAGACCGGAGCCTGAACATGAAGACCCTCTCTCTCATCGTCCTCGCCGCCCTGCTGACGGCGTCCACGGCCCAGGCGGCGGCGCCCGTCGTGACCGCGACCGAGGCCTGGTGCCGCCCGGCGCCCGCCGGAGCCCTCGCCGGGGGATGCTACGTCACCCTGACCGCCAGCGCCGACGATCGCTTGGTCACGGTCGAAACCACGGCCGCCGATCACGGCGAAATTCACTCGATGTCCATGGACGGCGGCGTCATGCGAATGCGCAAGCTTGACGGTTTGCCCCTGCCGGCGGGCAAGGCCGTGGCCCTGAAGCCGGGCGGCGAGCACCTGATGCTGATTTCGCCCAAGGTAGCCTTTAAGGACGGCGCCAAGATCCCGATGGTCTTGAAGTTCCAGAAGGCCGCGCCGGTGAAGGTCGAGGCCACGGTGCGTATGCCGTCCATGCCATCCATGCCCGGCATGAACCGCTGATGCGCCGGATGCTGATCGCGACGGGCCTGGCGGTCTTGGCCGCCATGCCCCTGGCCGCCTGTCATCCCAAGGACGAGGCCGGGCGCTCGTTGCTCCAGGTCGGCGGGCCGTTCAACCTGATCGACCAGGACGGCAAACCGGTCAGCGAGAAGTCGCTGCTGGGAAAACCCACGGCGATATTCTTCGGCTTCACCTATTGCCCGGAGGTCTGTCCGACGACGATGGCGGACCTGACGTCGTGGCTGAAAACCTTGGGGCCCGACGCCGACAAGCTGAACGTCGTCTTCGTCTCGGTGGACCCCGAGCGGGACACGCCACGGCAACTTAAGACCTATCTGTCGAACTTCGATCCCCGCATCAGAGGTTTCACGGGAACGCCAGCGGCCGTCGCCAAGGCCGCCAAGGAATACAGGATCTACTATCAGAAGGTCCCGCAGGACGGCGGCGGGTACACGATCGATCATTCCTCGGCGATCTATCTGTTCGACGCCAAGGGACAGTTCGTTGGGCCGATCGGCTACCAGTCGCCGGCCGATCGGGCGGTCGCGCAGCTGCGCGACCTGATCAAGAGCTGAGGTCTGGAGCGCCGGATCAGCTGATCCGGCGCTTCTCCAGCTTGCGCGCCAGGGTGCGGCGATGCATCCCCAGCCGCCGCGCCGTTTCCGAGATATTGAAGTCGGTCTCGACCAAGGTCTGGTGGATCCGCTCCCACTCCAGGTTCTTGATCGAGGTGGCGCGCTCGCCGATCGTGGCGTCGACGTCGCCGTCGCGCTTATGGAACGCCGCTTCGATGTCGTCGGTGTTCGAAGGCTTGGCCAGGTAGTGACGCGCGCCCAGCTTGATGGCCTCGACGGCGGTGGCGATGCTGGCGAACCCCGTCAGAACCACGATCAGCATGTCCGGGTCACGCTGGGCCAAGGCCCGCACGCAGGCCAAGCCGGACTCGCCGGCCAGCTTCAGATCGACCACGGCGTAGCGCGGCGCGAAGGTCTCCAGCGCCGTCAGAGCCTCATCCAGGCCGCGCACATGCACGACCTCGTAATCGCGGCGCTCGAACGACCGCTTCAAGGTGGCGGCGAACTTCTCGTCATCCTCGACGATGATCAGCTTGCGGTCAGGCATCGCGGCCATCCTCGATCTCCAGGGCCGCCAACGGCAGGGTCAGAACGACGCGCGCGCCGCCTTCGGCTCGGTTCTCGGCTCGCGCCGCGCCGCCCAGCTTGCGCAGAACATTGACGACCAGGAAGAGGCCCAAGCCGCCTCCGGCCCGCCCCTTGGTGGAGTTGTAAGGCGCGCCAAAGTTTTCCAGGGTCTCATCGGTAAAGCCCGGGCCGTCGTCGTCCACCTCGATCCGCAACCAGCCCTCGCTGGCCCCGACCCAGAGCCTCACCGCGCCGGGCGAGGCCTCCAAGGCGTTGTCGAGGACGTTATGGATCACCTGCTTGAGGGTGGATTCCGCCGCGATGGGCGTCTTGGCGACGAGGTCGGTTTCATAGACCAGCGCCTGATCGCCGCGCGTCGCTCGCCACTCGCCCGCGACCTCGTCCATGAAGGCGCGCAGGGTGCTGACGCGGACCTCGCCGCCGCGCGCCTCGCCCGCCGACATCAGAACGCCGGTGACGATCGACTTGCAGCGCCGGACCTCGCCGCGCATGTCCTCCAGCTCCTGGGCCAGCTCCGGGTTGCCCGCGAAGATGGGCATTCGCCGCCAGTCGCCCAGGATCACGTCCAGGGTCGCCAGGGGCGTGCCCAGCTCGTGCGCCGCGCCAGACGCCAGGAGGCCCATGCGGACGATGTGGGTCTCCTCGGCCGCCCGCTGCCGAAGTTCGGCCAGCCGCGCGTCGTGTCGGCGCAGGTTGGCGTTGATCCGCCCGACGAAGGTGACCAGCAACAGGGCGTCGAGCACGATGCCCAGCAACATGCCCATCAGGAAGAGGTCGAAAAACGCCTGATCGCTGAGCCCAGAGGCGATGATCGGCCGGTTGAAGCTCAGCAGCATCACGAAGCAGAACGTGGTCAGCGCCACGATCGCCCAGGTCGCCCACGCCTCCAGCAGCACCGCGCCGAGGATCACGTGCAGCAGGTATAGGGTCGTGAATGGGTTGGTGGCGCCACCGCTGAAATAGAGCTGAGCGGTCAGAGCCAGAGCATCGAGGGCCAAGGCCGCGAACAGGTCATACGGTCCCAGCGGGGCGTCGCGCTTTAGCCGCAGCAGACTGAACAGGTTCAACGCCACCAGGCCCGCCAGCACCAGCATCATCGCCGCCAGCGGCACCTTGAAGCCGAGGCTGAAATGAACCGCCAGGATGGTGACGACCTGGCCCAGCACCGCGATCCAGCGCAGGTGGATCAGCTGCAGCATGTTCTGGCGGGCGATGGCGTCGGCCGGACCGTTGGCGTTTTCGGCCGCGCGCGCGCCCGAAAGCCATCCCGAGACGCCGGAGATCACCATGCTGGCCGTCGGCGTCATGCCCGTCGCGTCTCCCGCCTCGCCTCTCGCCACACGTAGACGCCCGCGCCGCCGGTCAGCAAGGCCAGGCCAAACCAGGTCAGCACGTAGACCAGATGACTGTTAGGGAACCGCACCACCGTCAACCCGCCCAGCGGCCAGCCGCCTGGATTGGGCGCGCCATCGGCGTCCACGAAATACGGCGCGACTTCGGAAAGACCCTTCGCGGTCGCGATGGCCTGCACATCACGGGAATACCAGCGGCCCTCTCTCGGCCGGTTCGCGCGCAGGAACCCGCCATGGGGCTCGCTCAAGCGCAGCAGTCCGATGACGGAGACGGGCCCCTTCACCTGACCGGCCGCCCGGGTGCTGGCCAGCCTGAGGTCGCCCGGAACAAAGCCTCGGTTCACCAGGACCGTGAAACCTTGGTCGACCCGCAACGGCGTCATGACCCAAAAGCCCGCGCCCTTCTCGGTTACGGCCTGGACGAGAGTCTCGCGGGCATGATCATAAACGCCGGTCAGCGCCACGCGGCGGTAGGCGTCGGCTTGGCCGGAGATCCCGGCCCAGGTCGCCGGCCCCGGCGCGGGAACGGGCGCGGCGTGAATACGCCGCTCGACGCTCGCGATCAGATCGAGCTTCCAGGCCCGGCGCTGAACCTGCCAGGCGCTCAAGCTCAGGAACAGCACGGTGAGGACGGCGCAGAGGCTGATGAAGAGGATAGCCCCGGCGGCGCCGCTCGCGGACCGCCTCAAGGCATCTGCTGCATGTCGTGAGCGGTCACCGGCATCATGTGGGTATTGAGGTTGTGCATCACCCAGAGCGATCCGCTCAGCGTGATCACGACCAGGATCAGGGTGAACATCAGGGCCAGCAGGGTCCATCCGCCTTCCGAACGCGAGTTCATGTGCAGGAAATAGATCATGTGGACCAGCACCTGGATCACCGCCAGCCCCATCACCGCCACGGCGGTCATCTGAGCGGTCGGCAACACATGGCCCATGACCAGCCAGAACGGGATGGCCGTCAGGATCACCGCCAGGACGAAGCCGATGACATAGTCCTTCAGGCTGCCGTGACCGGCGTCGTGGCCGTGACCTTCGTGCGCGCCGGGGGCGTGAGTGTCGGCGGCGGTCATTTCAGGACTCCCAGCAGATAGACGAACGAGAAGACGCCGATCCAGATGACGTCGAGGAAGTGCCAGAACATCGACAGGCACATCAGACGGCGACGCATGGCCTCGTCGAGCCCGCGCTGGCCGACCTGGACCATCAGGGTGACCAGCCAGATGATGCCGAAGGTCACGTGCAGGCCGTGCGTGCCGACCAGCGTGAAGAACGACGACAGGAAGGCGCTGCGCTGCGGCCCCGCGCCCTCGTGGATCAGGTGGGCGAACTCGGTCAGCTCCAGCGTCAGGAAGCCGGCCCCGAACAGGCCCGTGATCGCCAGCCAGACCAGGGTCGGCGTCTTGCGGCCCGCCTGGGCGGACAGCATGGCGAAGCCGTAGGTGATGGACGAGAACAGCAACAGCCCGGTGTTCACCGCCACGACCGGCAGCTCGAACAGGTCCGCGCCCGACGGGCCGGCCGCGTAGTTGCGCCCCAGCACCGCATAGGCCGCGAACAGCACGGCGAAGATCAGGCAGTCGCTCATCAGGTAGATCCAGAACCCCAGCAGGGTCCCGTTCTCCGGATGGTGCTCTTCGGTCATGTGGAACCGATCGGCGTCGGCCGCGGTCAGGGTTTGAGCGTGAGAGGCCATGGTCAGGCGAGGCTCCGCAGGGCCTGGGTGCGCTCGTCCTCGACGCGGACGACCTCCTCGGCCGGGATGTAGTAGTCACGTTTGAAGTTGAAGGTGTGGACGATCGTCGAGCCGATCAGCGCCACGAACGACAGCGCCGCCAGCCACCAGATGTGCCAGATCATCGCGAAGCCCAGCACCGTGCTGATCCCGGCCAGCACCACGCCGGCGCCGGTGTTGGCGGGCATGTGGATCGGGATGAAGCCGCTGGTCGGACGCTCATAGCCCCGTTGCTTCATGTCCCACCAGGCGTCGATCTGATGGATAACCGGCGTGAAGGCGAAGTTGTAGGCCGGCGGCGGCGACGAGGTCGCCCATTCCAGGGTGCGGCCGCCCCACGGATCGCCGGTCACGTCGCGCAGCGCCTCGCGATCGCGGATGCTGACGATGATCTGGACCAGGAACGCCAGGATGCCGAACAGAATGATCACGGCGCCGATGGCGGCGATCACGAACCAGATCTGCAGCGATGGGTCCTCGAAGTGGTTCAGGCGACGGGTTACGCCCATCAGGCCCAGCACGTAGAGCGGCGCGAAGGCGACCCAGAAGCCGACCAGCCAGCACCAGAACGAGACCTTGCCCCAGAACGAATTGAGCCTGAAGCCAAAGGCCTTGGGGAACCAGTAGTTAATGCCGGCGAACATGCCGAACACCACGCCGCCGATGATCACGTTATGGAAGTGCGCGATCAGGAACAGGCTGTTGTGCAGAACGAAATCGGCGGGCGGAACGGCCAGCAGCACGCCGGTCATGCCCCCGATCACGAAGGTGACCATGAAGCCGACCGTCCAGAGCATGGGCGTCTCGAAGCGGATCCGGCCGCGGTACATCGTGAACAGCCAATTGAAGATCTTCGCGCCCGTCGGGATCGAGATGATCATCGTGGTGATCCCGAAGAACGAGTTCACGCTGGCGCCCGAGCCCATCGTGAAGAAGTGGTGCAGCCACACCAGGTACGACAGGATGGTGATGACCACGGTGGCGTAGACCATCGAGCTGTAGCCGAACAAACGCTTGCCGCAGAAGGTAGACACCACTTCCGAGAAAACGCCGAAGGCCGGCAGGATCAGGATGTAGACTTCCGGGTGGCCCCAGATCCAGATCAGGTTCACGTACATCATCGGGTTGCCGCCGAAGTCGTTCGTGAAGAAGTTCGTGTAGAGGTAACGGTCCGCCGTCAGCAGGGCCAGGGTGGCGGTCAGGATCGGGAAGGTCGCGACGATCAGCACGTTCGTGCACAGCGACGTCCAGGTGAAGACCGGCATCTTCATCAGGCTGAGGCCCGGCGCGCGCATCTTGATGATCGTGACGATCAGGTTGATCCCCGACAGCGTGGTGCCCACGCCCGCCACCTGCAGCGCCCAGATGTAGTAGTCGACCCCGACGTCGGGACTGTAGGCCAGGTTCGAGAGCGGCGGGTAGGCCAGCCAGCCCGTGCGGGCGAACTCGCCGACGAACAGCGACAGCATCACCGTCACCGCGCCGCCGACCGTCATCCAGAAGCTGAAGTTGTTCAGGAACGGAAAGGCCACGTCGCGCGCGCCGATCTGCAGCGGCACGACCAGGTTCATCAGGCCCGTCACCAGCGGCATCGCCACGAAGAAGATCATGATCACGCCGTGGGCCGTGAAGATCTGGTCATAGTGGTGAGGCGGCAGGTAGCCGGCGTGATCGCCGAACGCGATCGCCTGCTGCGCCCGCATCATCAGCGCGTCGGCGAAGCCGCGCAACAGCATGACGATCGCCAGGATGATGTACATCACCCCGATCTTTTTGTGATCCACGCTGGTCAGCCACTCGCGCCAGAGATAACCCCAGGCCTTGTAGTAGGTCAGCAAGCCCAGCACCGCGACGCCGCCCAGGGCGACGACCGCGAAGGTGGCGAGCAGGATCGGCTCGTGGAACGGAATGGCGTCCCAGGTGAGACGGCCGAAGAGGAATTTGACGAGATCCGGGGACATTGAGGTCTCTAGGCTGAATCAGCGGGCGACAGACGCGGTCGTGGCTTTGGGCGGGGCGCAGAGCGCGGCGACGAACGCGCGCAGACCGCCCTCCCCGCGCCGGACGCGCTTGTCGTATTCCAGGGTGGTGACGTTGTAGACGCCGGCCATGCCGAGGCCGCCGGCCGCGTCGATGCGCATCATGTCGTGCTGACACATCTTGCCAGGCTCGACACAGCGATTGACGGTCGCGTCGAACAGGTCGCGATCGACCGATGCGAAGCGCTGCACGGGGGTCTTCTGGCTCGGCTTTTCCAAGACGAGATAGACCGAACGGTTCAGCTCGCCCTTGCCGCCGCGGACGTCCCGCGCCCATTGCTGGAAGTCGGCCTGGCTCAGGCCATGGAACTTGAAGCGCATGTCCGAGAAGCCCGCGCCGCTGTAATTGGCCGAGAAGCCCTCGTACTCGCCGGGCTTGTTGATCACGGCGTGCAGCTGGGTCCGCATCCCGGGCATGGCGTAGATCTGGCCGGCCAGGGCGGGAACGTAGAACGAGTTCATCACCGACGAGCTGGTCAGGTCGAAATCGATCGGCGTGTCGACCGGCGCGGCCAGTTCATTGACCGTGGCGATTCCCAGCTCCGGATAGATGAACAGCCATTTCCAATCGAGGGCGACGACCTGGACCTTCAAAGGCTTCGTAGCGGCGGCTCGGCCGGGCGCGATGCGGTCCAGCGGTCGATAGGGGTCCAACAGATGCGTGCTGGTCCAGGTCACCGCGCCCAGGATGGTGATGATCACCAGCGGCGCGGCCCAGATCACGATCTCCAGCCGCGTCGAATGGTGCCAATCGGGATCGTACTTCGCCGCTTCGTTCGAGCGACGGTACTTCCACGCGAACAGCAGCGTGAGAATGATCACCGGCACGATGATCAGCAGCATCAGCACGGTGGCGATGATGATCAGGTCGCGCTGCTGCGCCGCGATATCCCCGGAGGGGTTCATCACGACCATCTTGCAGCCGCCGAGGGCCAGCAGGAGCGGCGCGACGGCGATTTTCTTCAACGCTTGCATGGGGGAGTAACGATCGGGCGGGTGGTTAGGACGCATGGCCGGCCGCGATAATGGATGGCGCCGCGCCGCGACATTGGACGGTTTGTCCTAGGTCAAAAAATGCCGCCCGCGGCGCGCCGGAGCCGAACACCGTTCAAGACGTTTGCCAGACCCGTCCGTTTGGTCTCATGCTGCGCCTTATAACGCCGAAAAGGCGACGGGACCGACGGGACGGAACGGCAGGAAAAGGCGCGTAACGCATATGGCTCAGCAATTCGTAATCCCCACGTCGTCGGGTCTCGAGCGCGACGCCCGAAGACTCCACGCCGACCACAAGGGGGTCCGCCCCGGTGAGATCGCCATCGGTGTGGTGATTGGTCGCACCTCCGAGTTCTTCGACTTCTTCGTCTACGCGATCGCCTCGGTGCTGGTGTTTCCCCAGCTGTTCTTCCCATTCGTCGATCGACTGACGGGCGTTCTGCTGTCCTTCGGCGTCTTCGCCCTGGCCTTTATCGCCCGTCCCATCGGCTCGGCGATCTTCGGCATGATCGACCGCCGCCACGGCCGAGGCGTGAAGCTGACCATCGCCCTGTTCCTGCTGGGCGGCTCGACCGCCGCCATCAGCTTCTTGCCTGGCTACGCCGCGGTTGGACCACTGGCCATCTGGGCCCTGGCGGCCTGCCGCGTCGGACAAGGCCTGGCGCTGGCCGGCGCCTGGGACGGCCTGGCGTCGCTGCTGGCGCTGAACGCGCCGGAGAACAAGCGCGGCTGGTACGCCATGATCCCGCAACTGGGCGCGCCGTTCGGCTTCATGCTGGCCAGCGGCCTCTTCGCCTATTTCGTCGCGAGCCTGGGGGCCAAGGACTTTCTGGACTGGGGCTGGCGCTATCCGTTCTTCGCGGCCTTCGCCATCAACGTGGTGGCGCTGTTCGCCCGCCTGCGCATCGTGGCCACCGACGAGTTCGGCGCCCTGTTCGAGCGTCGCGAACTACGCCCTGCCCGCTTGACCAACCTGATCCGCCACGAGGGCGGCAACGTGATCATCGGCGCTTTCGCCCCGCTGGCCACCTTCGCCATGTTCCATCTGGTGACGGTGTTCCCGCTGTCGTGGGTGACGCTGCACCAGCCCGACGAAGCCCTAACCTTCCTGCGGATCGAGCTGGTTGGCGCTCTGGTGGGCGTCGTCTCCATCATGATCTCGGGCTGGATCGCCGATCGAATCAATCGCCAGAACCAACTGGCCCTCTCGGCCATTCTGATCGGCGGCTTCAGCCTTCTCGCGCCGCGCCTGATGGACGCCGGAAGCGGCGGCCGCACGGCCTATGTGCTGATCGGTTTCGCGATCCTGGGCCTGTCCTTCGGTCAAGCCGCCGGCGCGGTCAGCTCGCGGTTCTCCAAGCGCTTCCGCTATTCGGGCGCGGCCCTGACCTCGGACCTGTCGTGGCTGATCGGCGCGGGCTTCGCCCCGTTGGCGGCCCTCAGCCTGGCCAGCTTCTGGGGCCTTCCAGCCGTTGGTCTCTATCTGGCCTCTGGCGCGGTCGCCACGTTGGTCGCCCTGACCATCGATCGGCAGAAGCGCCTGCGCGCCCAAAAGATCTAAAAGCCCATGGCGAGCGCGGCGCGACCGCGCTCGCCAATCAGGATCAGTCGGCCGCGGCGTGCGCCCCGCCGCCGCTCATCGCCCGCTTGGTCAGCCAGATCAGCGGGATCAGGATCACGCAGAGCCAAGCCGAGACGCGGAAGAAGTCCAGCGCCGCCAACAAATAGGCCTGGTTGATCACCTGCTGAGTGACCGCCCCAACCGCCTGCAAATGGCTCATCCCGGTCGCCTGCAGCTTGCCGACCGCGTCGATCCACGCCGGGCTGCCCGAACTCATCGTTTCGGCCAGGCGCGTCTGGTGCACGGACTCGCCCCGATCCCAGATCGTCGTCGCCAACGAAGCGGCGAAGCTGCCGGCGGTGATCCGCGAGAAGTTCGACAACCCCGAGGCCTGCGGCGTCTGCTGCGGCGGAATGCCGTTCAGCGAAATGGTCACCATCGAGATGAAGAAGGTGCTCATCGCCACGCCTTGCACCAGCATCGGCATGACCAGCGCCCAGAAATTGGCGTCCGGCGTGTAGCCCGAGCGCATGTAGAACGAGAGAGCGAACGCGGCGAGAGACAGCGTCGCCATCCAGCGGGCGTCCACCTTGCCCATCAGACGGGCCATGAACGGGGTCAGGAACACCGCCACCACGCCGCTGGGCGCGGCCACCAGACCGGCCCAGGTCGCGATGTAGCCCATCCGCGTCTGCAGCCACAGCGGCAGCAAGAGATTGTTGCCGAAGAACACCGCGTAGCCCAGGCAGAAGGCGATCGTGCCGATCACGAAGTTGCTGGAGCGGAACAGCGACAGGTCGACGATCGGGTTCTTCTCGTTCACTTCCCAGATGACCCAGGCGATGAAGAAGATGATCGCCAGGATCAGCTCCACGACGATGGCCGGCGACGAGAACCAGTCGGCCTCCTTGCCGGTATCCAGCATGACCTGCAGCGCGCCGACCCAGATCAGCAGCAGCATGAAGCCGGTGCGATCGATCGGCAGCTTGCGGGTCGGGGTCTCGCGGCTGGCCATGTTCCGCCAGCAGATGACCGCGCAAAGGATGCCGACGGGGACGTTGATCAGGAAGATCCACGGCCAGGAGATGTTGTCGGAGATGTAGCCGCCCAGGATCGGACCACAGATCGGGGCGACCAGCGTAGTCATCGACCAGATCGCCAGGGCCGTGCCCCGCTTGTTGGGCGGGAAGATCATGATCAGTAGGGCTTGCGACCCGGGGATCATGGGTCCCGACACCGCCCCTTGCAGGATGCGGAAGAAGATCAGCGACTCCAGGTTCCAGGAGACGCCGCACAAGAACGAGGCGATCGTGAACAGGATCACCGAGGCCACGAAGGTCTTGACCACGCCATAGCGGCCCATCAGCCAGCCCGTCAGCGGCACCGAAACGCCGTTGGCGACGGCGAAGGCGGTGATCACCCAGGTGCCCTGGCTGGAGCTGACGCCCAGATTGCCGGCGATGGTGGGGATCGAGACGTTGGCGATGGTGCTGTCCAGCACCTGCATGAAGGTGCCCAGCGCCAAGGCGATCGAGGTGACAGCCAGCAGTCCGCCCGCCATGGGCGGCGGACCTGAGGCTTGAGAGGGATCGGACGCCATGGGACGTCTCCTTGCGAACGCTGGATTACTTCGCGACGTCGATCTTGGCCTTCATCGACAGGCCCACGCGGAGGGGGTGCTTGGCGAGATCGGCCGGGTCCAGGGTGATGCGGACGGGAACGCGCTGCACGACCTTGATCCAGTTTCCCGAGGCGTTCTGGGCCGGGATCAGCGAGAAGGCCGAACCGCTGCCGCCGGCCAGGCCCTTGACCTTGCCGTGGAACTTCACGCCGCCGCCGTAGAGGTCGGAGGTCAGGACGACCGGCTGGCCGGGGACCACCTTCTTCAGCTGCACTTCCTTGAAGTTGGCGTCGACATAGGCCTCGCGGACCGGCACAACGGCCATCATCGGCGCGCCGACCGCCACCTGCTGGCCGACCTGCACAGACTTGCGAGCCACCACGCCATCGACCGGCGCGCGCACCACGGTGCGGGCCAGGCTCAGGCGAGCCGCCTCAAGGCGCGCCCGCGCGGCCAGGACTTCGGGGTTCTCACCAACGGAAGCGCCAGAGATCAGCACAGTGTTGGCTTCGCGCGAACCCAGGGCGGCGTCGCGGCTGGCTAGGGCCTGGGCGCGGACCGCTTGGGCGGCGTTCAGCGCGGCCTGGGCGTTGGCGAAGCGGTTCTGGGCGGCGGTCAGCTCGTCGCCCGACACGGCGCCCTGCGACACCAGGGCCTGGCGACGCGAGAGGTCCACGCGGGCGCGCTCGACGTCGGCTTTCGCGGCGGTGATCTGAGCGTCGGCGCGGGTCACATCGGCCTGACGGGCCTCGAACTGCCCCGCCAGGGCCGTATCGGAGGCGAAATAGCCCTTCACCTTGCGCTCGGCCTGACCCAAGGCGGCCTCGGCCTGGGCGACGGCGATGCGGGCGTCGGCGTCGTCGATGATCACCAGAGGATCGCCGGCCTTCACGGCCTGGGTTTCAGAGACGAAGATCTTGGCCACCGGGCCGGGCGACAGGGCCGTGACCTGGGCGGTCTCGGCGCCGACATAGGCGTCGTCGGTCTCGACATAGTGGCTGTCGAAGGCCAGCCACCAGGCGCCATAGCCGACGACGCCTATGGCGACGGCCCCGCCCAGCAGGGTCAGTTGCTGGCGGCGCTTGGCGTTGGAAGCGACCTGCGTCGCGGGAGCGGGCTGAGCGGGATCGGACATGTTCGTAAGTCCTAGAGTGCGAATGTCGGGAGGGTTCAGGCGCCGGTGAAACCGCCGCCGAGGGCGCGGATCAGGGCGATGTCGAGGGCGAAGGCGCGGCTTTCCAGATCGGCGACCACCCGGCGCTGGGCCAGCACCGACTGCTCGGCCAGCAGCACCGACTGATAGGTCGACAGCTGGCCTTCGTAACGCAGGCGAGCGATGCGGTAGGCGTTCTCGTTGGCCGTCAAGGCGGCGCGGGCGTCGGCCAGCCGGCTGGTCAACGCCTTTTGGCTGGCGGCGACGTCGGCGACCTCGCGCAAGGCTTGGGTCAGGGCGCCGTCATAGCTGGCGACAGCCGCGTCGCGATCGGCCTCCGCGCCGCGCAGCCCGGCGCGCAGACGACCGCCCTCGAAGATCGGCAGGCGCAGGGCCGGCCCGACCTGGCCGATGTCCGAACCGCTGGCGAACAACTTGTCGAGATAGAGCGACTGATAGCCGATGAAGCCCGTCAGGTTGATGTCGGGATAGAACGCCGCCTTGGCCTGCCTGGTCCGCGAGGTCGCGGCCTCGGCGCGCCACTTGGCGGCCACGACGTCGGGACGTCGGCCGATCAGATTGGCTGGCAGGTTCTCGGGCAGGCCGAAGGGCTTCAGCGTGGCGGCGGCCGGACGGACGATGGCCAGGCCGCGATCCGGCCCCGCGCCGACCAAGGCGGCCAACGCGTTGCGGGTCAGGGCGATCTGCTCGTCGAGCGCGGAGAGCTCCGCTTTCGAGGCCGGCGGACCGGCGGCCGCCTGCTCGCTTTCGGCCTTGGTGTCCAGTCCGTTGGCGACGCGCTTGGCCACCAGGTCGCTGGTTTCCTGGCGGAGGCGCACGGCCTGTTCGGCGACGTCGCGCTGGGCGTAAAGGCGCGAAAGCTCGGCATAGGTCGAGGCGACGGCGGTCGAGAGGGTGAGCCTAGCCTGGGCGGCGTCGGCCTCGGCGGCCTTGACCTCCGACGTGGCGGCGGCGATGGCGGCGCGGTTCTTGCCGAAGAAGTCCAGCTCCCAACTCGCGTCCAGCGCCAGGCGGCCGTAGCTGTTGTAGCCCTGGGGCACGAATTGCGCCGGAATGCCGAGATTATAGCTCTGCTTGGCCTCGTTGGCGTCGGCGCTGGCGCCGATGCGCGGCAGGTCGGCGGCCTTGGCCTGGCTCACCAGGCTCTGGGCGCGACGCAGACGCGCCTCGGCGGCCGCCAGCGTCGGCGAGCCTTTGAGGGCTTCATCCTCGAGAGCGTTCAGCTGGGCGTCGCCGTAGCCTTTCCACCAGGCGTCCGCCGGCCAGTCGGCGACGGGCGCGGCGCTCAGGGTTTGGGCGGTCTCATAGGCCGACGCGGCCTTGGCGACCCGCGCCGGCTGAGCCGGGGGCAGACTGGCGCAGGCGGCCAGGACCAAGGCGCTGGCCGCGGCGAGATAGGGTCCGTTACGGCGCGAGGCGGCGGCGGGAAAGGTCGTCATGGGGAGAACCTTGATGTGACCGTACGGTATAGTCATATGTGTAGCCAGCAAGTAGGCTCCGCTTGCGGCGCCGTCAAGGAGACCGTACCGTACGGTCGAGAGATATTTTGATGGACATCAAGCCCCGCAAAGACCGCGACTCGCGTCGTGAGGCCATTCTGGACATCGCGGCGGAACTTTTCTTGAACGAAGGGTTCGAAGCGACATCGATGTCGACCATCGCCGCGCGGGTCGGCGGCTCGAAAAGCACGCTCTACAACTACTTCAAGAGTAAGGAAGAGATCTTCCAGGCCCACGTCGAACGCTACTGTAACTGGCAGAGCGAAGAGATGTTCCACCTGCTGGACGACGAAGGCGACGATGTGAGCGCGGCCTTGACCCGGATTGGTCGACGCTATGTCACCAACGTCATGTCCGATCGCAATATGCGCCATTTCCGCCTGATCGTGTCAGCGGCCGAGCGGTCGCCGGAGCTAGGCAAGGCGTTCTACGAGGCCGGCCCCTTGCGCGGCGCGCGCTTGCTGGGCGGCTTTCTGGCGCGGATGCGAGACAAGGGCCTGATCGACGCCGCCGATCCCCTGAGCGCGGCGCACCAGTTCATCGGTCTGTGCCAGAACCGGATGCTGAAGTCGCGTCTCGTCGGCCATTCCAGCGAGCCCACCCGCCAGGAAGTCGACGCCGAGGTCGACGCGGCGGTCAGGACGTTCGTAGCCGCCTTCGCGCCGCGCGCCGCGCCGTAGACCGCGCGCGCCCCTCGCTCTCGACGACCGAGGACGCCAGACCTTCCCCTTGGTCATCTGACGAATTCGTGTGTTGGGGTTTATCGCTCCGGCGCCGCAGGCTGCGCCTTGAGTGGAACGGAGCCCACCATGACCGAACGTGTCTTTCGCCAGGGCGACATGCTGCTGCGCACCGGGGTCGATCTGCCCCATCTCGGCGTCTTTTCCGGACAGGTCTATGAGGTGGAGGATTTCCACCATCATTCGGACGGCCTCTATGTGAAGGGCGTTCCGGAAGGCCTGGACCCCGCGAGCTTCAGGCCCGTCGAGGAAGTCTCGGCCTAGGACGGCCTCCTGGCTAGCGCCTTAGACGCGCGGACCTTGGTCCACGCGCTTTTGTCGTTGGGCGTGCGTCTATTCCGGCGCGACCGCCTCGGCCGTATCCCCGCCCAGCGCCCGATAGAGATCAACCCGATTGATCGCGCCCTGCAGCTGGACGGCCACGAAGGTCTTCTGGGCGGAATAGTAGGTGCGTTGGGCGTCGAGGCTGGCCAGGAAAGACTGATTGCCAACCCGATAGCGCGCGTCAGCCAGCCTGTAGCTGTCGGCGGCCGCGTCAAGCTGAAGCTGGTCGGCGGCGCGCTCGTCGTCGATCGTACCTTGGCGCGCCAAGGCGTCGGCGGTCTCGCGGAACGCCGATTGGATCGCCTTCTCGTAGCTGGCCAGGGCCGCGTCGCGTTGCGCCTTGGCGTAGGCCAGGCCCGCCCTACCCGCCCCGGCCTGGAAGATCGGATAGGACACGCCGCTGCCCGCCGAGTAGCTGAAGGCTCCGCTTTGAAACAACGAGGACAGAGCCGAGCTGGCATAGCCCGCCGCCCCCGTCAGCGTGATGCGCGGAAACAGCGCCGCGCGGGCGGCGCCGACCTGGGCGTTCAGAGCTCGCAGTTGATGCTCCGCCTGGGCGATGTCCGGGCGCCGCAGCAGGACGTCCGAGCCGACGCCAGCGGCGACCTGGGTCAGAGTCGGCGCGGCCTCCTCGATCGACGTCGGCAGGAGCGCCGGGTCGATGGGCGCGCCGACCAACAGTTGCAGGGCGTTGATATCCTTGGCCACCGCCGTGCGCTGGCGAGCGATGTCGGCCTGGGCCGCGGCGAGGATCGTCTGGGCCTGCCGCAGGTCGGTGCGCGGCGCGACGCCGCCCCTCAGGCGAGCGTCGGTCAACTGAACGCCGCGCTGGGCGTTGTCGACGGTCTGTTGCGCGATGCGCAGTAAGCTGTTGTCGGCGGCGTAGGTCAGCCAAGCCTCGGCGACGTCGGCCACGAGGATCAGCCGCGTCGCTCGGGCGGCGTATTCGGTGGCGAAATACCTTTGCCGGGCGGCCTCGGTCAGCGAAGCCACGCGGCCGAAAAGATCCAGCTCGAAGCCGGTGACCCCGAGCGAGGCCGAATAGGCGTCGCCGCGGGTGGCCGGGCTGGCGCCGTCGCCGCCCCCGTGATTGTACCGGCTCGAAAGATCCACCTCGGGAAAGCGAGAGGCGCGCTGAACGCGGTACTGGGCGCGCGCGGCCAGGATGTTGTCGGCGGCCGCGCGCAGGTCACGATTATTGGCCAGCGCCTGATCGACCAGCGTGCGCAGCCGCGCATCGGTGAAGACGTCGGCATAGCGGATCGGCGGCGCGGCATCGGCGGGCTGAACCGGATAGACGCCGCCGGTTGGCAGCGTCGCCGGGGTCGGCGACTTCGGACGCGCATACGGCGTCTCCATCGCGCAGGCCGCCAGAACGCTGGACGCGGCCACGAGGGTCAGGACGCGGCGCATCAAGCGAGCTCCTCTTGGCCGGCGGCGGCCGGCGGCGGCGCGCCATGGCCTCGATGCCGCCGCCATCCGCGACGCACCAGAATGAAGAAGAGCGGGATGTAGAAGATCGCCAGGATCGTCGCCGTCAGCATCCCGCCAATCACCGACGTGCCGATGGCGATCCGGCTGTTGGCGCCGGCCCCGGTCGAGATGGCCAGCGGCAGTACGCCGAAGATGAAGGCCAGGCTGGTCATCAGGATCGGACGCAGGCGGATGCGGGCAGCCTCCAGCGCGGCCTCCATGACCGGTTGACCGCGCCGCTCGCCCTGCTCGGCGAACTCGACGATGAGGATGGCGTTCTTGGCGGCCAGGCCCATCGTCGTCAGCAGACCGATCTGCAGATAGACGTCATTGATCAGGCCCCGGATCGTCACGGCCAACACCGCCCCCACCAGGCCCAGGGGCACGACCAGCAGGACGGCCACGGGGATGGACCAGCTCTCGTAAAGCGCGGCCAGACAAAGGAACACGACGAGCAGCGACAGGGCGTAGAGCAATGGCGCCTGACCGGAGGACAGCCGCTCCTGATAGGACAGGCCCGACCAGGCGATCGTCACACCCGGAATCTGGCTGGCCAGCTCCTGGATCCGGTTCATCGCGTCGCCGGAACTGCGGCCGTTCCCCGCGGAACCGTTGAACTCATAGGACGGGATGCCGTTGAACCGCGACAGCGTCGTCGGCGCCTGCGACCATGAAGTGGTCGAGAACGACGAGAACGGCGCCATCTGGCCGGACGATCCCCGCACGAACCACTGTCCCAGGTCCGAGGGCTGCGAGCGATAGGGCGCGTCGCCCTGCACGTAGACGCGCTTGACCCGTCCGCGATCGACGAAATCATTGACGTACCGGCCGCCCCAGGCCGTCGACAGCGTGGCGTTGACGTCGGCCTGGGTCAGGCCCAGCGAGGCCAGCTTCTGAGCGTCGGTATCGACCTTGAAGGTGGCCACGTCCGGCAACTCGGTCAGACGCACCGAGCTGAGATCCGGATCGTTGTTCGCCGCCGCCAGCAGCTTGTCGCGGGCGGCGTTGAACTCGGCGCGCGACATGCCGCTCGAATTCAGAAGCTCCATGGTGAAGCCGTCGGACTGGCCGAGACCTCGGATGGCCGGCGGCAGCAGGGCGAAGACCTGGGCGTCGCGGAAGCCTCGGAACGCCGACGTCGCGCGCGCGATGATGGCGTCGGCCGCGTTATCCTTGCCCTTGCGCTTGTCCCAGTCGGTGAAGTTCAGGAAGCCCGCGCCGGTGTTCTGGCCGTTGACCCCACCGCCCCCGCCGCCGCTGACCGTGAACATGGTCTTGATGTTGGCGCCCTCGTTCTCGGCGAAATAGCGCTCGACCTGGCGCTGAACGTCGGCGGTCCGGCCCTGCGTGGCCCCGGCCGGCAAACGGATCTGCAGCGAGGCGCTGCCTTGGTCCTCGACCGGTAGGAAGCCGGTGGGCAAACGCACGAACAGCAGAACCAGCAGCACGCCGACAACGGCATAGATCGCCAGGAAGATCACCTTGCGTTCGATCACCACGCCCACCGCGTTTCGATAGGCGCGCGAGGCGTCGTCGAAGGCCGTGTTGAAGCGTTTGCCCCAGGAGCGGACCATGTGCGTCGGACCAGGGAAGGTCCGCGCCAGCCAATGGTCGTCCTCGTGCGCCTCCAGCTCCTTGCGAGGCTTCAGAAGCGTCGTGGTCAGGGCCGGGCTGAGGATCAGGGCCACCAGCACCGACAGCACCATGGCCGAGACGATGGTCAGCGAGAACTGCCGGTAAATCACGCCCGTCGAGCCGCCGAAAAAGGCCATGGGCAGGAACACCGCCGACAGCACCAGGGCGATGGCGACCAGGGCGACGCTGATCTCCTTCATCGACTGCACGGTAGCCTCCCGCGCGGTCATGCCCGGGTTCTCTTCCATCAGCCGCTCGACGTTCTCGACCACGACGATGGCGTCGTCGACCAGAAGGCCGATGGCCAGCACCAGGCCAAACAGCGTCAGCGTATTGATCGAGAAGCCCGCGACGTAGAAGACGGCGAAGGTGCCGAGCAGAACCACCGGCACGGCGATGGCCGGCACCAGGGTGGCGCGCCAGCTCTGCAGGAAGACGAACATCACCACCACGACCAGCACGATGGCTTCGATCAGCGTCTTCACCACTTCCTCGATCGAGAGCTTGATGAAGTCGGTGGTGTCGTTGGCGTAGGCGAATTTGAGCCCCGGCGGGAAGCTCTTGGACGCCTTCTCGACCTGAGCCTTGACCAGCTCCGCGGTTTTCAGGGCGTCGGCCCCAGGCGCCAGCAGCACGGCGATGCCGGCGCCGGGATGCTGGTTCACGCGGCTGCGCGCGTTGTAGTTCTCGGCCCCCAACTCGACGCGGGCGACGTCGGCGAGGCGGACATTGGCGCCGTTGCTGTTGGCCTTCAGCACGATCTTGGCGAACTGGTCGGGCGTCTGAAGGCGAGACTGGGCCGTGACGGTGGCGTTCAGCAGCTGGGTGTCGGGCACGGGCTGACCACCCAACTCGCCGGCGGCGACCTCGGTGTTCTGGTTCTGGATGGCCGTGACGACGTCGCCCGGCGTCAGGCCAAAGCTGGCCAGCTTCTGCGGGTTCAGCCAAACGCGCATGGCGTACTGCGCGCCATAGACGTTGATGTCGCCCACGCCCGGCGTCCGCGCCAGGTCATCTTGCAAATGCGAAACCAGGTAGTCGGAGACGTCCTGATTGGTCAGCTTGTCGGTGGAGTCGTAGACCCCGACCAGCAACAGGTTGTCGGGGTTGGACTTGCGAACGACCAGGCCCTGCTGCTGCACCTGGGACGGCAGGCGCGAGACGGCCTGTTGCACCTGGTTCTGAACCTGGACCTGGGCGATGTCGGGATTGACGCCCTTCTCGAAGGTGACGGTGATCGTCACCTGCCCGCGCGAGGTAGAGGACGAGCTAAAGTACAGCATCCCGTCGATCCCGGTCAGCGACTGCTCGATGACCTGGGTGACGCTGTTCTGGATCGCCTCCGCCGAGGCCCCCGGATAGGTGGCGCGCACCGAGACCTGTGGCGGCGCCACGTCGGGATATTGGGCGATCGGCAGACGCGTGATCGCGCCCGCGCCGGCCAGCATGACGATGATGGCGATGACCCAGGCGAAGATCGGCCGGTCGATGAAGACGCGAGACAGCATGATCCGTCAGCCGCCCTTCGCGCCGGACTTTTCGCCGCCCTTGCCGTCGCCGTCCTTGCGCGGCTTGATCTTCTGCGGCGCATCGGCCGGCACCGGCTTGATGGGCGCGTGCGGTTTGATCTTGCCCAGCCCCTGGGTGATGATCTTGTCGCCTGGGTTGAGGCCTTTGGTCACCACCCAGAAGCTGTCCTGGGTGCGACTGGCGACGATCTTGCGCGCCTCGGCGGTATTGTCCTGGCCGACGACGAAGACCGTGGCGTTGCCCTTCGGATCCCGCGAGACCGCCGATTGCGGGACCAGGAAGGCGCTGTTGTCGACCGCCTGGGCGAACCTGGCGCGCACGAACATGCCAGGCAGAAGCAGCCCCCGCGGATTGGGCATCCGGGCGCGAAGCGTCACCGTGCCGGTGCTCGGGTCAACGACGACTTCCGAAAATTCGACGACGCCCGTTTGGCCATAGTCACTGCCGTCTTCCAGGGTCAGGCTGACCTTGGCGCTGGCCGGGGTCGCGCCGCCGGCCGCCAAGGCCCGACGAAGGGCCAGCATGTCGGCGCTGGATTGCTGGATGTCGACATACATCGGATCCAGTTGCTGGATGGTCGCCAGCGGATTGGCCTGGTTGGCGCTGACCAGCGCGCCGACCGTATAGAGAGACCGGCCGATGCGTCCGCTGATCGGCGCCGGCACGGTCGTGAAGCGCAGATTGATCTTCGCCGTTTCCAACGCGGCCTGCTTCTGAGCCAGGGCCGCGCCGGCTTGGCGGGCCGAGGCCACGGCGTTGGTGTAATCCTGCTTGCTCACCGCCTCGATGGCGACCAGCGGCTTGTAGCGCTCGGCCAGGGCGTCGGCCGCCTCGCGATTGGCGCGCGCGCTCTCGACGTCGGCCTGCGCCTGATTGGCCGAGGCGCGATAAAGGCTGGGATCGATCTGGTAGAGCGGCTGCCCCTGCTTGACGAAGGCGCCTTCGGTGAACAGGCGCTTTTCGATCACGCCCGAGATCTGCGGACGCACCTCCGAGCTCTGGTAGGCCACGGCGCGGCCGGTCAGTTCGGTCGTCAGCGGCACGCCCGTCGGTTGAACCACGATATAGCCCACCGTCGTCGGTCCCTTGCCGGGCCCGCCCTTCTTGGCGTCTCCCTTGGGCGCGCAGGCCGCGAGAGCCGTCATGAGAAGGAGCGCCGTGCATATGGACGCGGCGCGGTATGACGCAACCCGACGGTGATGAAACAAGACGACCTCTTTGTCTTTCATGACGTCCGGACCGAACCGACGACGGCCTTATAGCCGCCGAATCCTCCCCGGTCCCAGGGCATCGGCCATGCGCCGCGCGCCACCGAATTGCCCCAAAGCGCCATCGCGGACGATGCTCTATGACGCTTAGTTTGCAGGATCATGTCGTCGCCGTAGCCAAACCGCGCGACCGAGCACGGACGCGGCGGACAAGGCCATTCAATCCGAGCGCGATCACGCCAAGACTTCCTCTATGGTTTCGATAAGAACAATCAGTTTTACCTATGCGCGTTGAAGGCGCTTTTTAGTCCCGTCGGGAAACGACAGCCGGCGGACGCCGAAGCGGAGAAAGACGACGATGACGACGAAGGTCGAGGACAGCGCCGGAGGCCAATGCCCGATAGGGCACGGACGTAACGGCCGGGGAAATCGAGACTGGTGGCCGCAAAATCTGCGGCTGGACGCTCTCAATCAACATGCCCTCCGCTCCAATCCGATGGGCGAGGATTTCGATTACGCCGAAGCGTTCAAGGCCCTGGACCTGGACGCGGTGATCGCGGATCTGCACGCGCTGATGACCGACAGCCAGCCGTGGTGGCCGGCCGATTTCGGCCATTATGGCGGTCTTTTCATTCGACTGGCCTGGCACAGCGCCGGCACCTATCGCGTCAGCGACGGCCGCGGCGGAGCGGGCGGCGGCCAACAGCGCTTCGCGCCTTTGAACAGCTGGCCGGACAATGCCAACCTCGACAAGGCGCGCCGCCTGCTGTGGCCCATCAAGCAGAAGTACGGCCAAAAGATTTCCTGGGCCGATCTCTACGTGCTGGCCGGCAACGTCGCCCTGGAGTCCATGGGCTTCAAGACGTTCGGTTTCGCCGGCGGTCGCGCCGATCAATGGGAGCCGGAGGAGCTCTACTGGGGGCCGGAGGGCTCTTGGCTGGGCGATGAACGCTATAGCGGCGAACGTCAGCTGCATCCCGCCTTGGGCGCGGTGCAGATGGGGCTGATCTACGTCAATCCGGAAGGCCCCAACGGCAATCCCGACCCGTTGGCCTCGGCTCGCGACATCCGTGACACCTTCGCCCGGATGGCGATGAACGACGAGGAAACCGTCGCCCTGATCGCGGGCGGCCACACCTTCGGCAAGACCCACGGCGCGGGCGATCCTTCGCTGATTGGCCCAGAACCCGAAGCGGGCGCGATCGAGGACCAGGGCCTGGGCTGGAAGAGCCAGTACGGCTCTGGCGTCGGGGCCGACGCCATTACCGGCGGTCCCGAGGTGATCTGGACCCAGACGCCGACCCGATGGAGCAACCACTTCTTCGACAACCTGTTCAAATACGAGTGGGAGCTGGACGAGAGCCCGGCCGGCGCCAAGCAATGGCGGGCCAAGAACGCGGCGGCCGACATTCCGGACGCCTATGACCCGTCCAAGAAGCACGTGCCGAGGATGCTGACCTCGGACCTGGCCCTGCGGTTCGACCCGGCCTACGAGAAGATCTCGCGCCGCTTTTATGAGAACCCCGACCAGTTCGCCGACGCCTTCGCCCGCGCCTGGTTCAAGCTGACCCACCGCGACATGGGGCCGGTTCAGCGCTATCTCGGCCCGCTGGCGCCGAAGGAAACCCTGATCTGGCAGGATCCGATCCCCGCCGTGGACTACCCGCTGGTCGACACCCAGGACGTCCAGGCGCTGAAGGAGCGGATTTTGGCGACGGGCCTTTCGGTCTCGGAGCTGGTTTCGACCGCCTGGGCCTCGGCCTCGACCTACCGCAAGTCGGACAAGCGCGGCGGCGCGAACGGCGCGCGGGTCCGTCTGGCCCCGCAGAAGGACTGGGAAGTCAACGATCCGCCCGTTCTGGCCAAGGTTCTGACCGCGCTGGAGGCCGTCCAGACCGCGTTCAACGCTTCGGCGGGAGACGGCAAGACGGTGTCACTGGCCGACCTGATCGTGCTGGGCGGCGCCGCGGCGATCGAGAAGGCCGCCCTGGACGCGGGCGCGCCCGTGCAGGTTCCCTTCGCGCCGGGTCGCGCCGACGCCACGGCCGAACAGACCGACGCGGCGTCGTTCGAGCCGCTGGAGCCGCTTTCGGATGGCTTCCGTAACTATCGTCGCGGCGGTCCCCAGTTCATGGCCCCCGAAGAGGCCCTGGTCGACAAGGCTCAACTGTTGGGTCTGTCGGGCCCCGAAATGACGGTTCTGCTCGGCGGCCTGCGGGTCCTGGGCGCCAATAGCGGCGGCTCGAAGGACGGCGTCTTCACCGATCGTCCCGGCGTGCTGACGAACGACTTCTTCGTCAACCTGCTCGACATGGGCGTGACCTGGACCGCGACGGCCGCCAACGCGTTCGTCGGCCGCGATCGCGTCACGGGCGAGGCGCGCTGGACCGCCACCCGCGTCGATCTGATCTTCGGCTCACACGCCGAGCTACGCGCCTTTGCCGAGGTCTATGGCAGCTCGGACGCGCGGGAGAAGTTCGCGACCGACTTCGTGGCGGCCTGGAACAAGGTCATGAACGCCGATCGCTTTGACCTGAGGCCCCATTCAGGGATCTAGCCGGCGACGTCCGATCAAGGGCGCTCGTCAAGCGGCGAGCGCCCTCTTTCGCGCCGGTCGTCAGGACGCTCGCAACGCGCGATCCGATCCTCGATTTCGGCCAGCACGGGCGGCAGGTCGGCGACGGTCTCGACGACATAGTGCGCCCCGGCGGCGCGCAGGGCTTCGGCGGACGCCTCGATCCGCGCGGCGCGCTCGACCTTGGGCAGCAGGGCCAGGGCGCTCTCTTCCAGGCCGACCCCATTGCCCGAGGCCGACAGTCCGATGGTCCAGGCGCCGACCTCCAGCCCCTCCCCTATGCCGACCGTGGCGTCATCGACCTTGACGCAAGCCCGCGCGGGCCAGGCGCCGAGTTCGACCAGAGCCTTCCACATCATCAGCGGCGACGGCCGGCCCGCCGCCGTCTCGCCGGCGCAAACCACGACGTCGGGCGCGTAACCCTCCTCCGCCGCCAGCGGCAAGATGTCGGCCATCATCGGGCGGGTATAGCCGGTGGTCGAGCCGATCCCGACACCCCGCGCTCGCAGGTCGGCGACGACCCGGGCGGCGCCAGGAATCAGCTTGGCGCAGTCGCGGGCGGCGGCCCGCATCTTCGGCTCGACGGCGTCATGCAGACGGTCGACATCGGCCTCGGTCGCGGCGGCGCCATGGCGCTCGCGCCAAACGGCGGCGATGCGCGGCATGGCCAGCAGAGCCCGAACGTGGTCGCGCTTGGCCTTGCCCATGTCCATGCGAGCCTCGGCCTTCGAGATCTCGACCCCAGCCTCGGCGAACACCTCGCGGAGCGCCACGACGGGCGCTCGGCATCCGAAGTCGATCATGGTGCCGGCCCAGTCGAACACGACAGCCCGGATGGCGCTCTGGCTCACGCGGCGGTTCCTTGTTTTGGCAGGTCATAGAGGCCGGCAATGACGTCCTCGGCCAGGCCGAACGCGGTCGAGGCGCCCGTGCCGCTGGTCACGGTGACCAACCGCACGCGCGGCATCGGCGCTTCCACCAGGCTATGCCCCCGGGCCGAGGCGTAGGTGCCGGTCCAACGCTCCAGCACCGGCGGCGGCGCCTGGCCGAACACCTTGACGAACTCATCGAGGATCAGGGCGTCGACGTCGTCGCGGGCGAAGGGATCGGGCGTCGGCGCATAGTGGTGGCTGTCGCCGACCACCAGCGAACCATCGGCGCTCTGCACGACGATCAGGTGGATTCCGTGCTCCAGATGAGCGGCCTGTTCAGCCTCGAGCCGGGCGCGCAACGGTTCGGCCTGTGGCAGATCGGCATAGCCGAGATAACGGATCAGGCCGAGGTCGGACATCACCGGCGCCGGCAGCCGCCAGCCCGGATCCGCCAGCCTCAGCATCTGCAGCTTGCATCGCGTCACCTCGGCGCGCGCGAAGTGCTCGGGAAACAGGGTGATAAGGTCGTCGCCTGGGCAAACGATGATGTTCTCGGCGCGGACCGGCCCGTCAGAAGTCTCCAGACGCCCGGTCTCGACGCTCCGCACCGCGACGCCGCGCCGGAAGGTCACCCCATGCGCGGTCTCCAGCCAAGCGGCGAGACGCGGGATGGCGGTGCGCGACTCGACGCGCAGATCGACCGTGCTGGCCAGGGCTCCCAACACGCGGCCCCCGCCCGGCAGCCGCTCGCCGAGATCGCCGGCGTCAAGCCATTGGCACCCTTGCGCCATCTCGGTCTCGAGAAAGGCCTTCAGAAGGGTCTTGGCCTCTGGCCGACGCGCGACCATCGTGAGGCCGCGTTGCAAGACCTCGATCCCGGCGGCGGGCGCGATCTCGCTCCACACCTGGGCCGACCGACGCGCGCGCCGCCACACCTCGCCCCGAGCCTGGCCCGTCACCGTCACGAAACCAAAATTGCGCACCGAGGCGCCATTGGCCTGGGCGTCTCGGTCCAGGACGAGGACTCGTTTGCCAAGCCGCGCCGCCGCCAGAGCGTGGGCCAAGCCCACGATGCCCGCGCCGACCACGGCCAGATCGAACTTCTGTTCCAAATCCGTCATTCCTTACCGCCGCGACGGCCTAGATCCCTTGCTAAGACAACCCCGCGACGTCGAGAGGATCCAATGACCCTGTACGGCGGAAGCGGCCTAGAAAATGGAATTCAGGGTCGCCCAAACGGAGCATGACGCGCCGCGCGTCCAGAGCTTTGTGAACTCGTCCGCCATGCGCCGCCATCCTTTACTATCGGGCGCCTTGGTGACACGCGGTTGAAGGTCAGCGAAGTCTTCAGGTCCGTTGACGGCATAGGGCCAAAAAAGTCGAGGCCGGAAGAGGATGAGCCTCTCCCGGCCTGACAAGAACGACCTTCGGATCGGAACGCTCAGGGGGCCAGCTTGGCCGCCGCCAGTTCGGCCGCCGCCGCGTCGCGATCGGCCTTGAAGGCCGGATTGCGCAGCAGCTCCAAGGCCACCGCCGTCCCCAGCACCTGGCCGCCGACGATGTCGGCGCGGAAGTGCATCCCGCAAACCAGACGGCTTTCGGCGTAGGTCTTGGCCCGCGCCAGCAGCGCCGGCGCGTGGCTGGGCGCGATGTCGGCCAGCACGACAGCCATGGAATAGCCCATGGTGGCGTGGCCGCTGGGATAGGAGCTCAGCGGCTCGTCCTCCCGGCTGCAGCTGGCCAGGCTGTTGTCGATCAGCCAAGGCCGCTTGCGCTGGAAGCGGTTCTTGGCGGCGTCGGCGGCGGCCTTCTCCTCGGCCCGGACCTCGGCCATCAGCTTGGCCGTGGCCGGAAGGGCCTTAAGGTCGAATCCCGCGCCCATGGCGTCGGAGAAGATCGAGGCGTTCTTGGTCTCGTCGTCGCTCTTGGCCTGGGCCAGGGTCGCCGGCGTGCGCGCGGCGACCACCGCGCGCAGCTCGGAGAGCTCCGAAGCGGCGGCGGCCGAGCCTTCCGCCGGCGGCGGCGGCAGGATGCGGCTGGCGTCCAGTTCGGCGGACGACAGCAGATGGGCCTTGAGCTTGGCGTCCTGAGCGTGCGCGCCGCCGACCGCGACGGTAGCCAGCAAGAGCGAGCAGAGAATGATGCGCGGCTTGGTCATGATCTCTCTCGCCTAGAAGTTGGCCTTGACGGAAATCTGGAAGTTCCGCTCGGGCTGGAAGTAATATTGGTCGTAGTCGGTGGTCTTGCCCTGCTTGATGTTCGTGGCCTGCTGGCTGTCGAACAGATTGTAGACCGCGCCCTCGAGACGGTAGCGACCCACGGTGTAGACCACCTTCAGGTCGGCCGATTGGTAGGGCTTGATCCGGTAGGCCGCCGGCTCTCCTTCCGCGGACCACTGCTCGCCCGTGTACTTGTCGGCCAGCGACACCGACCATCCGCCCTGGCGGTACAGCAGACCGACCGCCGCCGTCGACTTCGGCGCGCCGGAGATCTGCTTGCCGCCGGTGATGGTGACCGGCGTCCCGGCGATCGTGGTCGAGGCGCCCTGGGCCTTGGCCGAGTTCAACGAACCGTTGGCGAACACGAACAGGTGGTTCAGCGCCGCGTAGGTCACCGAACCCTCGACGCCTTTGTAGGTGGCGCCGCCCAGGTTGAAGTTCACCGTCTCGGTGCCGACCGTCGTGGTCTGCAGCTTGTTGGTGAAATCGATGTAGTAGACGTCGGCGTCCACGGTGACGCGACCGCCGTGATAGATGACGCCAGCCTGATAGTTGGTGGATTCCTGAGGCTTCAGCTGCGAGAGGTTCGGGTTGACCACCTGGGTGACGCTGATGTCCGGCAGCAGGAAGCCCGTCGCATACTGGGCGTAGGCCGCCAGGTTGTCGGCGATCTTGTAGTTGGCGGTCAGGAAATAGAGCGTCTTCTCGAAACGCTTAGAGTCGTGGAACGGCAGACGCGACTTCTGATTGACGTCGGCGTCGACGAAGATCTTCTCGTTCACGTACTTGACGCCCGGCGTGATGGTCAGCGACGGCGTGACCTTCCAGACGACATCGACGAACGGCTCGTACTGATCCCAGCCCGAGAACTGGTTGTACTCCAGGTACTGGGGCACGCCCGCCAGCACCTTCTGACGATAGTCTGGCGTGCGGCCGCCGTTGGCGCCGATGCCCAGGGTGGCGTCATAGTCCGACCGGAAACGGGGGCCGGTGTCGGCGTGTTCGAGCCAGAGGCCCGCCTTGATCTCGCCGAACGGCACCTGCTGGTTCAGGTGCAGGACGTCGCCGTAGATCTTGTAGACGTTCAGCTTGGTGTAGCCGGGAATGTGGCCGTTGACCGTGGGCTTGCCGCCCGGCGTGTAGGTGATCTGCAGACCCTTGCTGGCGGCGATGTCCGCCGGCGACAGGGTGACGTCCAGGGCCGATTCCGTATCGTTCTTGTAGTAGTAGGAGTAGAGCGTGTTCTCGAGCTTCAGAGTGTCGGTGATGCTGCCCGCGAGACGCGCGTAGTTGAAATAGGTGTGCTTGTTGACGACGTTGTACCCGTAATAGTTCGGCGTCGTGGGATCATTGTTCAGGGCGTAGTTCTTGCCGTACAGCGCGACCTGGGTCAGCGTCGCGCCCGCGTTGTCGCTCTGATAGATCTTGGTGTAGTTCCAGGTGCCCAGAACGGTCAGGGCCCAGTCGCCCTTCAGCGGGATCACGCCGCGGACCAACTGGTTGTAGGCTTTGGCCTTGTTGTAGCTCAGATAGCCGTCGGTGGTCAGTTCCTGGAAGTTGAACAGGAACTTGGCGCCGTTGAGCTGATCGATCTTGCCGGTGCTCAGCTTGGTCACCGCCATCCAGGTGTTCCACGAACCGCCCGTGATCAGCTGCGAACCGCCGCGATCGTCGCTGACTTCCGGCGAGAACAGGTTGACCGAGCCGCCGAACGACGCCACGCCCAGTTGGCTGGCTTCGCCCGGACCGCGATCGACCACGACCGCGCCGACCGTCGACGACGGGAAGAACGAGGTCGAGTGGTGGGTCGGGCCGTTGGCGTCCCCCCAGGGGATGCCGTCATAGGTGATGTTGTATTCGCCGTCCTTGAAGCCGCGCAGCACGGTCTTGGCCTCGCCCAGACCCGGGCCGTTGAACGACGTGCCCGACATGCTGGGCGCGAGATTGATGATCTGGTTGTAGTCGGCCGTGGTCGGCACGAACTGGTCGATCGTCTTGCGGTCGATGATCGCTTGGGGCTGGGTCGCGTTCAGCGAGGTCTTGGTCGGCGCGGCGTCAACGGCTTTGCTGCCGGCCGTGATGACCAACTCATCGACCCGGGTGCCGAAGTCGGCGTTTTCGGGGTCGATCTTCACGGGGTGGGTGCTGTCGGCGGGGTCGCCGGACGCGGCGGCCAAGGCGCCGGTGGCGACGACGCTCGCCGCCAGGATGGAACCCGCCAGCCAGACGGCCCTACGAGCGCGAAAGCGCGACAAAGAAGCTTGCATGATTGATCCCCTAGACCTGATCGACCGGCCGTTGCTTGGTCCGTGTTCGACAGTTGGCGGGTGAGAAACCGCGCGGCGCGGCTAGGGGCAAACCAAGCTTTGGTGACAGTTAAGTGTCTGTTTTTTTACAGTATCCACATTGGGGAAAATCAATCTTTTCGCCACGATGGGGCAAATCGCGGGATGGTTTTATAGAAGTCTTGCGCCCTCCCCATCCAGGTGAGACTCGTTCTCGACAGCTTGGCGGATTGAGCGCGATCGCCTGCTTTTCGGCTCGATCCCAGGGCGGCGGACGCCTTAAAGAGCCCTGACAAGTCTGAAAAATCGGGACACCCTCGCCGCATGAAGCTCTTGGTTGTCGAAGACGACAAGGAAGGCGGCGCCTATCTGCGTCGCGCCCTTTCGGAGGCCGGTCATACGGTTGATCTCGCCGCCGATGGTCGCGAGGGGCTGATGCTGGCGGCCGGCGAGCCCTATGACGTCATCCTGCTGGATCGGATGTTGCCCCAGCTGGACGGTCTGGCGATTCTGCGGACGATCCGGGCGGCGGGCGTGAAGACGCCGGTTCTGCTCCTGACAGCCCTGGGCGGCATCGACGATCGGGTCGAAGGCCTGGAGGCTGGCGGCGACGACTATCTGGTCAAGCCCTACGCCGTCGCGGAGCTGCTGGCCCGGGTGAACGCCCTGGCTCGCCGGCCGCCGCCGCAGGAGACTCCGTCGGTGCTGCGGGTCTCGGACCTCACCCTGAACCTTCTCAAGCGCTCGGTCACGCGCGCGGGCCAGCGCATCGAGCTGCAGCCGCGAGAGTTCCAGCTGCTGGAATATCTGATGCGCCACGCCGGCCGCGTGGTGACCCGGACCATGCTGCTGGAAAGCGTTTGGGACTTCCACTTCGACCCCAAGACCAACATCGTCGAGACCCATATGAGCCGCCTGCGCGGCAAGGTCGATCGCGGCCACAAGCACGAACTGATTCATACGGTGCGCGGCGCCGGATACTGCCTGCGTGAGCCGGACTGAGGTGTTCCGCTCGACCAGCCTGCGCCTGGCCGCGCTCTACACCACGGTGTTCGCCATCTCCGTGGCGGCGCTAGGGGCCTTGACGCTGTTCGCGACGCGGGCGGCGCTATCCGAGCAGTTCGAAGCGCGCATCGCGTCCGAGTCCGCGGCGTTGGCGCAGGAATATCTGACCGAGAGCTTCGCGGGCGTCCTTCAGGCGATCCAGGAGCGCGACCGCACGCCGGGCGCCCTGGACTATGGCCTGCGGGGTCCGCGCGGCGAACCGCTGGCCGGCAGCCTGGCCAAGTCAGACGCGCCACCGGGCTGGTCGACCGTGGTCCTCCCCTCCACCGAGGGCCGGCGCGAACCGGTCCGCATTCTGACCACCCGGCTTCCGGATGGTCATTGGCTGCTGGTCGGCGACGACGAGCAGCGGATCGAGGCGGTCGACGGCGCGGTGCTGCGCGGCTTCGGCGGGGCGTTTGTCGGCTTGGTGGTACTAGGCGTGCTGGGCGGGTTCGCGCTGAGCCGAGACGTCCACCGGCGTCTGGCGGCGATCTCCGGCACGGCGGAAGCCATCATCGACGGCGATCTGGCCCGTCGCGTTCCGGTGCGCGGCTCCGACGACGACCTGGACCGCTTGGCCATCACCATCAACCGGATGCTCGACCGCATCGCCCAGTTGATGGAGAGCCTGCGCCAGGTTTCCAATGATGTCGCCCACGACCTGCGCACGCCCCTGACGCGCCTCCGCCAACGGCTGGAGATGAGCCTCGGCTCCGAGGCCGAGCGCGGCGCGGCCATCGAAGGCGCCTTGACCGACCTGGACGCCATCCTCGACACCTTCGCCGCCCTGCTGCGCATCGCCCAGATCGAGGGCGGCGCGCGGCGCGCGGGCTTCCGGCCGACCGACCTCTCGGCGATCGCCGGCAATGTCGCCGACGCCTTCATGCCCTCCGCCGAGGACGTCCAGCGGATTATCGTCCTCAACGCTCCCTCCCCCTTGCTGATCGAGGGGGACCCCGAACTGCTGACTCAGATGGTGGTCAATCTGGTCGAGAACGCGCTACGCCACACCCCCGCCGGCGCGCGGATCGTGGTCCAGACCTCGCGGCGAAACGGCCTGCCGACCTTGGCGGTCATCGACGATGGTCCCGGCGTTCCAGAGGCCGAGCGCGAGCGGGTCTTCGACCGCTTCCACCGCCTGGAGGCCAGCCGTTCGACACCCGGCAGCGGCCTTGGCCTGGCGCTGGTGGCCGCCGTCGCGAGGCTGCATGGCGGCGAAGCAACCCTGCGCGACGCGGGGCCGGGCCTCGAGGCCCGGGTTTCATTCCCCGCTTTGTGACGGCTTCGCGACCGGAACATTGGCATTTCACAATCCCCCAGCCATGTGGCGGCCAGCCGAGCGCCCCTAGGGCAATCTCTTTCAAGGAGACGACCATGCGCCTCGCCCCCCTCGCCTTCGCCGCCCTTCTGGCGTCCAGCGCCGTCCAGGCCGCCACGCCCGGCTTCCACGTCATCGACCGTATCGCCGGCCCTGACGGCGGCTGGGACTATGTCAGCGTCGAGGCCGGTCGGGCCCTGATCGCCCGCAACGCGGCCGTCACGGCTATCGACCTCAAGTCCCGCGCCGTGACCCCCGCTTTCGCCCCCGCGACCAAAGGTCACGCGGCCTTGGTCGTGAACGACGGCAAGGAGGTCTTGATCACCAACGGAGGAACCGACACCGTCACCTTCGTCGACGCGATCTCGGGCGCGCCGATCGCCTCCGTGGCCACCGGCAAGAAGCCGGACGCGGCGACCTTCGATCCGCGCTCGGGCCTCGTCCTGGTCATGGACCATGCCGGCGGCGACGTGACCCTGATCGATCCCAAGGCCCACAAGGCCGTGGGCGAGATCCCGATCGGCGGCGCCCTGGAGGCCGCGGCGGTCGATGGCGAGGGGCGCGCCTTCGTCAATGTCGAGAACAAGAACGAGATCGTCGCCTTGGATATCGCCGCACGCAAGACGATCGCCCACTACGCCCTGGCCGACTGCGACGGACCGACGGGCATCGTCCACGCCCAGGGGCGTCTGGTCGCGGCCTGCGATGGCTCCGTCGTCGTCGTCGACGCCAAGACCGGCCGTCAACTGCAGACCGTCAAGACGGGCGGCGGCGCGGACGGCCTCGCCTATGATCCGGCCGGCAAGCGCGTCTTCGTTCCGGCGGGCGAAACTGGCCAGCTGGCCGTATTCGGCTTCGCCGGCGGCGTCCTGGCTCTCGAGGAGACCGTTCCGACCGAGGTCGGCGCCCGCACGATCGCCTTCGATCCGGCCAGCGGCCGCGTGCTGTTGCCCTCGGCCGAGGTGACGACGCGCGACGGAAAGCGCGCCGTCGCGCCGGGCACGTTCCATCTGCTCGTCGTCGGCCGATGAAACGACCCACGGCCCAAGCCATCCTGCTGACCGCCGCGTGTCTGGTCGCGGCCTGCGCCCACTACGCGCCCGCGCCAATCCACGCCGAGGCCCTGCCCGATCGCCTGGAGGCCGCGCGCCTGGACCAGAAGCCGCCGGGGGCGGCCTGGACGATGGCCGACCTATTGGCCGCCGCGCTCGCCCGCAATGCTAACGTCGCCGAGGCCGCCGCCAAATATCGCACCGCGCTGGCGGCCGCGAAGGCCGCGCGCGTCGCGCCGGGCGCGACCCTGACGCTGACAGCCGAATACGCCAACGATCCGAGCACATCCTCGCCGTGGCTGTTGGGCGGAGGATCCGACATCCCTCTGGACGTCGGCGCGCGGCGGTCCACGCGGACCGGCATGGCGGATCTCGCCGCCGTCCAGGCGCTGCACGACTACGCCGAAACGGTCTGGAACGTTCGAACCGCCCTGCAACGGGCCGTCGCGGAACGCGCGGCGGCCGACGCGGAGCGCGTGCTGGCGAGCGAATGGACCACGCTTCGACAACAGCGGCTTGACCGGCTGGAGCGCCGTGTCGCCGCCGGCGCCGACGACCGCGCTCTGGCGCTTGCCGCGCGGGCCGATCTCAACGCGGCGCATCGTCGAGAAACCGAGGCCTCCGGTCGACGCCAGGCCGCCGACGCGGCGCTGGCTCAGGCCTTGGGCGTCACGCCCGCCGCCGTAACGGGCCTGGTCATCGCGCCACGGTCGGCGGCGCCAGACCCGTCCGACCTCTCCGGCCGCCGTCGGTCCGCCGCCCTCTCCCGCCGCGACGTCCTCAAGGCGATCATCGACTACGACATCGCCGAAAACGCGCTGCGGCTGGAAGTCGCCAAACAGTATCCGGAGGTTCGCCTCGGGCCCGGCTACACCTGGGAACGGGGCCTCACCAAGCTGCCGTTCAACCTCAACCTGGCGCTGCCGCCCTGGGACATGAACCGCGCCGCGATCGCCCAGGCCGAGGCCAAGCGCGCCGAGGCGGCTCGAACGCTGGAAGCGGTGCAAGCCGCCGCGCTGAGCGCCGTGGATCAGGCCGCCGCGGCGCTGAAGGCCGCCCGAGCCTCGGAAGCGACGGTCCAGCGGGACTTGCCCAACGCCCTGCGCCAAGCCGCATCCGCCGACCGCGCGGCCAAGGCCGGCGAGACCGATCGGGTCGAGGCCTTGCAAGCCGAGGCCGCCGTCGTCGAGGCGCGCCTCGCGGACGGCGACGCCCGCAAGGCCTCGGCCCTCGCCGTCATCGACCTGGAAGACGCCCTGCGCGCGCCCTTCGGTCCGGCCGAGACAGCCGTCCTCGATCAATCGATCAAAGCCCTGGAAGTCCATCCATGAAGCCCGCCCTTTTGGCGCTCGCCCTGCTGGTCGCGCCCCTGGCCGCTCAAGCGGAGCCGGCGATCAAGCTGGACCCAGCCGCCCAGAAGCGCATCGGCGTCGTCGTGGCCCCCCTCGCCGCCGCGCATCGCTCCGACGCCGCGACCGGCTTCGCCCGCGTTTTGGACGTCAGCCCCTTGGCGACGCTAGACGCCGATCTGGCCACGGCCGCCGCCGCCGCCGCCGC